>NZ_JASOKQ010000023.1:0-33152 GCF_030216265.1 Corynebacterium sp. UMB0012 | reverse complement strand
TGAACCCTGTCAAATCCTTGAACCAAGCCCGTACAAAATTCGCAAAGAAGTAACCTCCCGGCTACCTCGCGGCGACTCGGATTAATGTAGTCCACCACAACCACACAACACAAACCCGCAGGACAGAATGCAAAAATGAAAAATGACGCCCTTCCAACGAGTGGAATGGGCGTCATCTATTGCTGCTTAGCTCAACTTAGCGCCAGCGAAGTTCTTCTTGCCTCGGCGCAGAACGAGCCAGCTGCCATGCAGGAGGTCGTCGGTAGACGGCTCCCACTCTGCCGATTCGATGCGCTGGTTATTGACGTAGGCGCCGCCCTCCTTGATGGTGCGGCGAGCAGCACCCTTGGAATCGGCCAAACCGCTGGCCACCAGTAGGTCAACAATGGTGCGCGGTTCGCCGGCGGCAATTTCCGCAACAGTGGTTTCCGAAAGCGCACCGGCAAGGGTCTTTTCATCAAGCTCGGAAAGTTCCGCCTTACCGAATAGTGCTTGAGCAGCAAGCTCGACAGCCTTGGTTGCCTGTTCGCCGTGAACCAGATCGGTCATCTCTTGAGCCAGGCGACGCTGAGCCGCGCGCTTATAAGGCTCTTCTTCCACCGCGCGCTCGTACTCCGCAATTTCCTCCTGCGTCAGGAAGGTAAACCAGCGCAGGTAGTCAATGACTACGGAGTCACCGGCATTGAGGAAGTACTGGTACCAAGAGTATGCGGAAGTCTTTTCCGGATCGAGCCATAGCTTTCCGCCGCCAGTAGACTTGCCGAACTTCTGTCCGGAGGCGTCGGTAACCAGCGGCACCGTAAGCCCATGTACCTTGGTGCCATCGATACGACGGTTAAGGTCTACGCCAGAGACGATGTTGCCCCACTGATCACCGCCGCCGATCTGCAATACACAATCTCGCTCGCGGCGAAGCTGCACGAAATCATTGGACTGCAGGAGCATGTAGGAAAACTCCGTGTAGGAAATGCCGTCACCCTCGAGGCGCCGCTTGACGGTATCGCGATCCAGCATCGTGTTAAGGGAGAAGTTCTTCCCTACGTCACGCAAAAAGTCGATAACGGACATATTCATGGTCCAATCGGCGTTGTTGACCATGGTGGCAGCCTGATCGCCGTCGAAATCGATGAACCGACGCAGCTGCCCCTTGATGGCTTCGAGGTTATGGGCCAAGTCTTCCTCACTCAGCATGGAGCGCTCGCCGACGTCGCGCGGATCACCAATAAAGCCAGTTGCGCCACCTGCCAGTGCAATTGGGTGGTGTCCCGCTTTTTGGAAGCGGCGCAGCATGATAAGCGGAACTAGGTGACCTGCATGGAGGGAGTCACCCGTGGGGTCGAAGCCGCAGTACAGCGCGATGGGGTTCTCGCATGCCTCGCGCAGGGCCTCAAGATCGGTGGACTGGTTGATCAGTCCACGCCATTGCAGTTCATCGATGATATTCATGGGGGTCTTTCTGAGAGTCGAGGTTAAGCTGGCCATTTCTGGGCGTGGTCTACAAGCATCACTGGGATGTCATCCTCAATGGGATAGGCAATGCCCAGCCGCTCGTTGACGAGAACCTGTTTATCTTCCAGATATGTCAAAGGGCCCTTGTCTTGCGGACAGACAAGGACCTCTAGCAACTTCGGGTCAAGACTCATGCGTCTTATCTTAGCGGGTAGAGGAAGAAGTTGGATCCCCCTACCCCACTTTGGCCTTAGAGCAGGGACGGAACGTTTGCAACCAGGGAGAAGAGATCCTTGGGATCATCGGGGTTGGCGATGATGTCAATCTCGGACTCCAAATCGGTGCCCTTGACGGAATCGCGCAAGTAACGCAGGGCGGAGAAGTCGTTGATGGCGAATCCGACATCGTCGAAGAGGGTGATCTGCTCATCATCATCGCGGCCGGTGGCCTGGCCAGTGAGCACCTGGTAGAACTCGACAACCGGGAAGTCCTCCGGCTTCTGCTGGATTTCACCTTCGATGCGGGTCTGCTCTGGGAACTCTACGAAGACCTTGGACTTGTCCAGGATGGAGCTCTCCAGCTCGGTCTTGCCCGGGCAGTCACCGCCAACGGCATTGAGGTGGACGCCTGGAGCGACGTGGCGCTCAGCCAGAATCTGGTTTTGAGCCTTGTCTGCGGTACAGGTGGTGACGATGTCTGCACCCAAAACCGCCTCGTCGACGCTGGAGCAAGCAGTGATATTAAAGCCCAGTGGCTCCAAGTTGCGCTTGAACTTTTCTACCGCCTCAGGGTCGATGTCATAGATGGTGATGTCCTCAATTCCCATAACGCCGCGGAAGCCAAGTGCCTGGAACTCGGACTGGGAGCCGGCACCGACCATGGCCATGCGCTTGGAATCCTTGCGTGCCAAGTGCTTTGCCACCATGGCGGACGTCGCGGCGGTACGCAGGGCAGTAAGCAGCGTCATCTCGGCTTCGAAGGTGGGGTAACCATTGTCGACGTCGGCAAGCACGCCAAAGGCAGTGACGGTCTGGAAACCGCGAGCCGGGTTGGAGGGGTGACCGTTGACGTACTTGAAGGAGTACTCCTTGCCATTGGAGGTAGGCATGAGCTCGATAACGCCGAACGGGGTGTGGGAGGCAACGCGCGGAATCTTGTCGAAGCGCTCCCACTCGCGGTAGTCGGCCTCGAGGTAGTCCACCATTCCGGTAATGATGTTTTCTACGCCTTCGCGCTGAATCCAGCGCGCCATATTCTCTACATCTACGAACTTAACTGCGTGGTTCATAAAAGTTCCTTTCTATTTCTTTGGGTGAAGGTCTGTTTGCGGTGCGGCCGGGAAGCTGGAGGTTGGCAGGTGCTTGGCCTTCTTCTCTTCCGCGATGGCGCGAATGCGGTCGCGCCATGCGTACCACATTGCCATAAAGACCGGAACGAGGAGCAGGGTCGACGCAAGTGCAAAAGTACCAATTGGATAATCAAAGGCCATCAAGATAATGACTAGGCCAATGAAGATGAGCACTGCCCAGTCTCCGCCTTCTCCAAACGGCGAGCGGTATCCCGGTCGGGTGTAGCTTCCACTCTTAGCCAGGCGCACAAATTTGAGGTGCGAGAGCGCAACTGCCGCCCAAGACGCCAATGTACCCAAGGCTGCCAGGTTGAGCACGATTTCAAACGCCATCTCCGGCACCACATAGTTGAGGAAGACGCCTACCAAGCCCACCATGGCCGCCATGACGATGCCTCCGTAGGGCACGCCAGACTTGGACATGCGAGCGCCAAACTTCGGACCGGAGCCGGAAGTGGACATGTTGTACATAATGCGGCCGGTGGAATACAGGCCGGCGTTGAGCGAGGAAATCGCAGCGGTGATAACGACAAGCTGGAAAATCGGGGCCGCCGCACCTACACCGAGGGACTCAAAGAAGGTCACAAACGGCGATACGTCAGCGACGTAATTGGTGTACGGCAGCACGAGCGTGAGCAGCAGCACGGAACCGAAGTAGAAAATCAGGATGCGCAGCAGCACGTTGTTGACCGCGCGTGGAATGTGCTTTTCCACGTTCTTGGTCTCGCCGGAGGTGGTGCCGACAAGCTCAATGCCGGCATAGGCGAAGACGACGCCCTGGATGACGATCACGGCAGGCATCAAGCCATTAGGCAGCCAGCCGCCGGTATCAGAAATGAGACTAAAGCCGGTCGGGTCGCCACTCGGGTGGCCAAAGATGAGGACGCCGATGGCCACCAACATGAAGATGAGCAGCGCGACGATCTTGATCAAGGAGAACCAGTACTCCAGCTCGCCGAAGATCTTCACCGAGAGCATATTGAACAGGAGGATGCCGCAGATGACCACGAGCGCAAGTGTCCACTGCGGGACGGAGTCGAGCCACGACGTGTACTGACTAAACCACTTGATGTAGATGGCGACGGCTGTGCCATCCGCCACAAGAGTCATGGCCCAGTTTCCCCAGTACAACCAGCCGGTGACGAAAGCGGTCTTCTCGCCATAAAACTCGCGAGCATAAGACACGAAGGAGCCGGAGCTGGGGCGATAGACGATGAGCTCGCCAAGTGAACGCAAGATGATGTAGCCAAAGAAGCCACATACGAGGTACAGCACGGCGAGGAAGGGGCCCGCGTCTTGCAGGCGGCTGCCGGTGCCCAGGAGAAGGCCAGTACCGATTGCGGAACCGATGGCAATCATCTGTAACTGGCGATTGCCCATTCCCTTTTGCAGGCCGTGGTCTTCCGAGGCGTAGACCGCCTTTTCATTCTCGTGTGGCCCCGCTGGGGACGGCGGAGAATTTACTGTCATAGGAGAGATCGTCCTTTCATTACGGTGAACGAGTCTGTTAGGTCACATTCCCTGCAAGAATACTAACGTAACACACTGTTACCCATGTCACCGGTACCCCCATTGTGTTCAACAACGCAGTTGAAGGGTTGGGAATGGGGGTCAATCTCCCACCCCCGCAGCGATACAAAAAAGAACCGCATGGCCAAAGACCATGCGGTTTTTAAAGCGCACCGAGAATTAGCGCAGCGGCTTCTGCGCCCACGTGCGAGCAGCCGCGGCACGTTCGCGGACAGTCTCGCGCTGCTCAGCCACGCGGACACCAGCGGTGCCGCCCTTGGTGGCACGGGAGGCCACTGCCCCGTCGATAGTGAGTACTTCACGGACGCTAGGCTTCAGCCGCTTGTCCACGTCCGCCAATTCCTCATCGGTGAGCTCCACCAGGTCAACTCCCCGCTTCTCAGCGATGCGCACGCAGGCGCCGGACGCTTCGTGCGCCTCGCGGAAAGGAACGCCTTGGCGAACCATCCATTCGGCCAAGTCGGTAGCCAGCGTGAACCCGCGCGGGGCAAGTTCGCGCATGCGGTCCTCGTGGAAAATCAGCGTGGACACCAGCCCCGTCATTGCCGGCAAAAGCAGATTAAGCTGCGCCACCGAATCAACGATGGGCTCCTTATCTTCCTGCAGGTCACGGTTATAGGCCAGCGGCTGCGCCTTCAGCGTAGACAACAAGCCAGTGAGGTTACCGATAAGGCGTCCAGTCTTGCCGCGGGTAAGCTCCGGAACGTCCGGATTCTTCTTTTGCGGCATGATGGACGAGCCGGTCGACCATGCATCATCCAGGGTGACGTAACCGTATTCCGGCGTACACCAGTAGATAATTTCTTCCGAAAGTCGGGACATATCGACGGCAATCTGCGCCAAGACGAAAGCCGTCTCGGAGGCGAAGTCACGAGCCGCAGTGCCATCCAAGGAGTTCTCCGCGGCGGCATCAAAGCCGAGTTCCTCCGCAATGGCTTCCGGATCTAGCTGCAAGGAGGAACCGGCTAGAGCGCCTGAGCCGTAGGGCGATACAGCCAAGCGCTTATCTAGGTCCTGCAGACGCTCAATATCGCGCAGAAGTGGCTGCGCATGGCCCAAAAGCTCATGCGCCAAAAGAACTGGCTGTGCCGCCTGCGAGTGAGTTTTGCCCGGCATAATGGCGTCCGGATGTGCTGCTGCCTGATCAGCCAAGGCATCCACCAAGTCGCTCACCTGATCCGCGGTATCGCGAATGGCATCGCGCACCCACATGCGAAACAGCGTCGCGACCTGGTCATTCCGGGAACGGCCGGCACGCAGGCGACCGCCTACCTCTGGACCCACAATCTCGATGAGTCCGCGCTCCATCGCACCGTGGACGTCCTCGTCCGTGGGCGCTGGGCGGAACTCACCGGAGGCCACCTTCTCCCCTAGCTCGGTGAGGCCGGAGAGCATGGTGTCCAAGTCGACGTCGGAAAGCAAGCCAGCTTTGTGCAGCACCTTGGCATGTGCCTTGGAGGCTAGTACGTCATATGGTGCCAGCACCCAGTCAAAGTGAGTAGATACAGAGAGGGCAAACATCGCCTCAGATGGACCACCCGAGAAGCGGCCGCCCCATAGAGCACCCTCATTAGTCTTATGCGGTTCCATGTGCTCCTACTTCTGCGCGCTGGTAGGGAAACCGCCGTCGCGGTCGCGCTGGTTGGAGATCTGGGTGGACAGGCCGTGCAGCTGCACAAAGCCCTTAGCCGCGGTCTGATCGAAGGTATCGCCAGTGTCATAAGTAGCCAGGTCAAAGGAGTACAGCGACTGGCCGGAGCGGCGGCCGGTGACTGTGGCGGTACCGGCATGCATGCTCAGGCGGATATCACCGGTGACGTTTTCCTGGGACTCCTCAACGAAGGCATCCAGGGAACGCTTCAGCGGCGAGTGCCAGAGACCGTCATAGACCTCCTCGGACCAGCGGGCATCGGTCAAGCGCTTGTAGCGAGCCAACTCGCGCTCCACGGTGACATCCTCCAGCGCCTCGTGGGCCTGGATGAGGACCATGGCGCCTGGAGCCTCATAGACCTCACGGGACTTAATGCCTACCAAGCGGTCCTCCACCATATCCAGACGGCCAATGCCCTGCGCACCAGCGCGGCGGTTGACCTCTTCAATAATCTGCAGCGGGGACATCTTCTGGCCATCGACTGCCGCCGGGATGCCCTTCTCAAAGGAGATGATGATTTCATCCGGGGCATTACCCAGGCTCGGGTCCTCGGTATAGGCGTAGAGATCCTTTGTTGGCGGGTTCCACAGATCCTCAAGGAAACCGGTCTCTACCGCGCGGCCCCACAGGTTCTGATCGATGGAAAATGGTGAGGAAGCGGACTGCTCAATCGGCAGGTTGATCTCTTCCGCGAAGGCGATGGCCTTATCGCGGGTCCAGGCATAATCGCGTGCAGGGGCGATGATTTCGAGGGAAGGATCCTGGGCACGGAAGGAAACCTCGAAGCGTACCTGGTCATTACCCTTGCCGGTGCAGCCGTGGGAGACGTGGGTGCCGCCGAATTCCTGGGCCGCTTTCACCAAGTGCTTGGTAATGAGGGGGCGAGAAATAGCCGATACCAGCGGGTACTGCTTCATGTACATGCCGTTTGCCTTGATGGTGGGAACGCAGTATTCCTCCGCAAACTCATCCTTGGCATCGATAACGATGGACTCTACGGCACCGCAGTCAAGTGCACGCTGGCGAACCGATTCCATATCTTCGCCGCCCTGGCCCAAGTCCAGGGAAACGGCGACAACGTCACCACCGGTCATTTTTGCCAGGTATGGGATGGCAACGGAAGTATCAAGGCCACCAGAGTAAGCCAAGACTACGCGTGCGGACATGGTTAATCTCCTTGTTCTATTGGAAACAATTCATCTAAGTACATAATATACGATGGTGGTCTGGATTGCCACCACCGCCGTCTAAATATTCCGCGTGGTAAGTATCACTGCCAAATCTGCGCCCGTGACGCCCTCGCGCGCCAAGACGAAGATGGTGTCATCGCCGGCGATGCAACCAATGACATCGTGCAGCCCCACCCTGTCAATAAAGCTGGCAAGGTACTGGGCCGCACCGGCTGGGGTGCGCAGCATGGCTATATTGCCGGAAGAATCATGGGAAACCACGAGCTCATCGAGCATACGGCGCAGCTTTTCGCGGGGACCGCCCACCTGGTCTTCAAATTGCTCCAGCTCACCGCCGACCACGTAGTAGGAACGGCCACCATCGCGCTTTACCTTCTTCGCTCCCAACTCATCCAAGTCACGGGACAAAGTGGCTTGCGTGATGTCGATGCCGTCTGCGAGAAGAAGCTCGGATAGTTGCACCTGGCTGGTGACGCGATTGCGATCTAAAATCTCCAAGATCTTGGCCTGCCGAGCATTGCGGGTGGTCGGGGTGTTCATTACTTAGTTGGTCTCCTTATTTATTTCGAGCAACCAGACAAGAAGCGCTTTCTGCGCATGCAGGCGGTTTTCCGCTTCATCAAAGACGCGCGACTGTGGTCCATCAATTACCTCAGCCGTGACCTCATTTCCACGGTACGCCGGCAAACAATGTAAGAATATTGCATCCTTATGCGCCTTGCTCATTATGGTCGAATCAACCTGATATGGCAGAAACGGCGTACGCCTATCGCGGCCATCGTTTTCCTGCCCCATAGAGATCCAAGTATCTGTGATGACTACGTCTGCGCCTTCAACTTCATCGACGTCATCAGTAATGGTGATGTTGCCCCGCTTGCGCGCGCGATCGACGAATTCCTGGCGCGGCTGGAATCCTTCGGGCGCGATAATAGAGACGTCCATGCCAGCCGTGGCGAGACCAATCATGTAGGAGTTAGCCATATTATTATCGCCATCGCCCAGGTAGACGGCCTTTTTGCCTTTGAGGTCACCCAGATTCTCGCGACAGGTCAGCAGGTCAGCCAAAATCTGGCAGGGATGCAGGTCGTCGGAAAGCGCATTGACCAGAGGAACGGTAGCAGTCTCCGCCATCTGGAGGAGATTGTCATGGTCAAAGGTGCGCCACACGATTGCCTCCACGTACCGCGAAAGCACCGCGGCCGTGTCTTGGTAGGACTCCCCTTTGCCCATCTGAGTCGTAGAGGTATCGACGGTAATGCCCTTGCCGCCCATATTCGCTACTGCGGTTTCAAAGGAAAAGCGGGTCCGCGTAGACGTTTTATCAAAGAGCACCGCCACGGTCTTAGGCCCTTCTAGTGGGCGTTCCGCAAAGGGATCCTTCTTGAGCTTTTCAGCTAGATCCAAAACGGTTGCTTGTTCTTGTGGGCTGAGATCGTCGTCAGCCAGAAAGTGTCGCAGGCTCATGCCAGTTCCTCCATTATCGTCCGAAGTGTTGTCAGTGCTGTGTCTAGTTCATCGTGGGAAATAACCATGGGTGGGGTGAGGCGGAGTACGTTCTCACTGGGTGCGTTGAGGATGATCCCCTGTGCGAGCCCGTCGCGCACCACCTGCTTAGCCACAGGTTTTGCTAAAACAATGCCGAGCATAAGACCTCGGCCCCGTACGCGTTCTACAAGCGGCAATTTTTCAATCTCTTGCCGCAGATAGTCACCCTTACGGGTAACTTCCGCAAGAAATTCCGCATCCACGGTGTCAAGGACTACGTTCGCCGCAGCGCAGGCGACGGGGTTTCCGCCAAAGGTGGTGCCATGGGAGCCAGGTTTAAACAAATCCTTGGCGCGACCTCGGGCAATGGTCGCACCGATGGGTACTCCGGCGCCCAAACCCTTTGCCATGGTGATGACATCCGGTTGAACGCCTTCTACCTCGTGGGCGAAAAAAGTACCCGTACGGCCCACGCCCGTCTGCACTTCATCCACCATGAGCAAAATGCCGTATTCATCGCACAGCTCGCTTACCTTCTGCATGAATCCCGCAGGGGCCGGAATGACGCCGGTCTCTCCCTGAATGGGCTCAAGGATGATAGCCGCAGTATCGGTGGGATCTTGCTCGACCAAGTGGCGCAGGTAATCCGCATCCCCGAACGGGTAAAACTCCACTCCGCCCGGTAGTGGGTGGAAGGCGCGCTGCTTATCGGGCTGGCCGGTCAGGGCAAGCGCACCCATGGTGCGGCCATGGAAGCCGTGTTCTGCCGCGAGGATTCGGCGCCTGCCAGTCAAGCGGGCAAGCTTAAATGCGGCCTCGTTCGCTTCGGCGCCAGAGTTGCAGAAGAAGACGCGGGCACCGCTATCCCCTACCCGCCTAATCAACTTCTCCCCGGCGTCGAGCACCGGCTGCGTGGCAAAGAGGTTCGAGGTATGCACCAAGGTGCGGGCCTGGTGTGAAACCGCCTGCGCCACCTGCTCATTGCCATAGCCCAAAGAATTGACAGCAATCCCAGCGAGAAGGTCGATATAGCTCTTCCCCTCCTCATCTGTAAGCGTTGCTCCTTGGCCGGAGACGAGGCCTATCGGTGGCGTGCCGTAGGTATCTACAATCGTCTCCGACCACCGTGTGGTCAAGCTCGGTGGCTTGTTCATGCTGCATCGTCCTTCCTGAAGATGGTCCCTTCGGGATAGTCGTGTTTGTCATAGTCATCTGGCAGCACCATGGTTCCGACGCCGCCAGGGGTAAATAGTTCTAAAAGCACCGAGTGACCAATCCGGCCATCAATAACGTGGGCGGCCGATACCCCAGCTTTTACCGCCTTAAGGCAGGACTCCATTTTGGGAATCATGCCGGAGTCCAAGTGCGGCAATAGATGGGATAGCCGGCCACATTCAATCTTTGATACCAAGGACTCACGGTTCGGCCAGTCCGTATATAGCCCTTCTACGTTGGTAAGGATGATTAATCGCTCAGCCCCAATCGCGCTGGCCAAGGCGCCAGCCGCACTATCGGCGTTGATGTTATAAATAGCGCCATCCTCTCCCGGTGCAATGGTCGAGACCACAGGGATGCGTCCGGCCTGGATAATATCCATGACGGCTGCAGGGTTGACCTCTACGATGTCGCCGACCATGCCAATATCGGTAGGTTGTCCATCGATCTCCACCAGCCGTTTCGTAGCCCGAAATAGTCCTGCATCTTCTCCTGAGGTCCCCACTGCATAAGGACCATGGGAATTGATGAGGTTGACCAATCCGCGGCCCACCTGCCCAAACAGCACCATGCGCACGACGTCCATGACTTCCGGCGAGGTCACGCGGAAGCCGCCTCGAAACTCCCCTTCAATGCCGAGCTTCTGCAGCATAGAGTTGATCTGTGGCCCGCCACCGTGGACCACCACGGGATGGACACCGACGGTGCGCAAAAAGACCATATCCGCCGCAAAGGCCGCCTTGAGCTCCTCATCCACCATGGCATTTCCGCCATATTTCACCACCACTATGGTGTCCCGATAGTGCTGGAGCCACGGCAGTGCATCTGCCAAGACAGTGGCCCGCTCGTGGTCCCTAAGTCCGCTAATCATTCTCATCTCTCCCTAGGAGCTATACGCCGAATTGATTTCCACGTAGGCATGGGAGAGATCCGTCGTGCGCACGAATGCCGACCCCGCGCCTCCCGTGCCCAGATCCACGCGAACATCAATATCGGCGCCGCTCAGGTCCACCTCGCGTGCCCCCGGCGTGCCCGTTGATGCTAGACAGACCGGCTGGTCATTGAAATAGACGGAGATGTTGTCCGGATCCATTTCTGCATCTGCCATTCCCACAGCGGCGAGGACACGTCCCCAATTAGGATCGGAACCAAACATGGCGCACTTAAAAAGGTTGTCGCGGCCCAAGGTGCGCGCGGCATCGAGGGCCTGATCATCCGTGGCCGTGCCCTCTACCGTGATTTTGACGCGCTTAGTCACGCCTTCCGCATCTGCTTGCAATTGGTCCGCAATGTCCGCGCACACCGCAAGCACCGCCGCGTCAAGTTCTTCTTGGCTGGGTGCAATCCCCGATGCCCCAGAGGCCATGAGGATTACCGTGTCATTGGTCGAGGTAGACCCATCTACGTCGAGGGTGTTAAAAGTCTTGGCCGCGGCCTTGTCTAGGGCGCTGTGGAGTGCGGGAGCACTCGCGGCGGCGTCGGTAGTAAGGCATACCAACATTGTTGCGAGAGAAGGAGCCATCATGCCTACTCCCTTGCCCATGGCCCCTACCGACCAGCCGTCCGCGGCATAGGTGGCTTCCTTGGTTACGGTATCGGTGGTCATAATGGCCGCGGCTGCCGCATGTGCGTGTTCTGCACTCGTGCCAAGGCCCTTCACTACGTCGGCCGCACCAGCTAACACCTTGTGCATTGGCATGGGCTCACCGATAAGTCCCGTCGAACAGGCGGCAATGTCTCCCTCGGGAAGGCGCAGGGAGTGAGCAACCTCGGCTACCAGCGCAGCGGCGTCCTTGTCGCCCTGCGCACCATTGCACGCATTGGCGTTTCCAGAATTGAAGATGACCGCAGCCAATTGACCATCGCTGATCGCCTTGTGGGAGAGTTTCACCGGCGAGGCCACCACGCGGTTACGGGTAAAGACTGCCGCCGCGTCGAAGCGAGGTCCGTTATTGACCACCAAAGCCATATCGGGCGTGCCGGAGGGCTTAATCCCCGCTGTAGTTGCGCCGGCGCTAAAGCCGGCGGGGCCGGTGATCCCAGCTGTACTCATTGTATTCTCCTAGTGTTATGGGGCTACGGCCGCTTGCGGCAGGCCCGAGGTTTCATCCCAGTCAAGTGCCAGGTTCATGCATTGCAACGCGGCGCCAGCCGTTCCCTTGCACAGGTTGTCTAGCGCTGATGTGACAACGAGCCGTCGGGCGCGTTCGTCCACGTGAGCTTGGATATGGACCATGTTGGTGCCCACGACGTTCTGGGTTTCGGGTTGCTGCCCGGTGGGAAGGACGTAGCAAAAGGGCTCTTGGGCATAAAGGTCGCGGAATGCTGTCTCCACGTCACGCTTGCCGACGCCCCCTTTAAGCCCCGCCGTAGTCGTAGCCAAAATCCCACGGGGCAAGGGCGCGAGAACAGGTGTAAAGCTAACGGAGAGCTCCTCCTTGGCAAAAGGCTGCAGGTTTTGCAGGATCTCTGGGGTGTGCCGGTGCGTCCCACCAGGCTTATATGCTTTTAGGTTTCCCATGGTCTCCGCGCCAAGCTGCGCTACAGAAGGTTTCTTCCCGGCACCAGAGACTCCGGTAATAGCAATGACCGAAAGGTTCGGCTCAACGAGCTCGTGCGCCACGGCCGGCAGAACCCCAAGGGTGACCGCCGTGGGGAAACATCCTGGAACTGCCACCCGGTTAGTACGGCGCAGCGCTTCCCTGTTGCCGGGCACCTCCGGAATTCCATAGGGCCAGCTTCCGGCATAGTCGCCGCCGTAGAAGGCATCCCAGTCGGACTTGCTACGAAGGCGAAAATCGGCTGCACAATCAATCACGGTGATCTGCTGGCCTAGTTGTTGGGCGATGTCAGCAGAGTGCCCGTGCGGTAGACCCAGGAAAACAATGTCGTGCCCACGGAGCTTTTCAACGGTCGTCTCTTCAATAACGCGACCCGCCAACTGAGGCAGGTGCGGCATGAGCTCACCTACCGTCTTCCCGGCGGTGGAATGTGCTGTGAGCGCGCCAATGCGCAGGCGCCCACAAAGATAGGCCGGGTGAGATAGCAACAAGCGAAGGAGCTCGCTTCCCGCGTATCCGGTGGCGCCTGCTATTGCTACTGAAATCGTCATAAGCGAGACTATAGCAATAAATACACTCGGCCGTATGTTATTCACACAAAAAGTGGAAATACCCTGGTTATTGCATCTCCAATAATGAAAAAATGTATGAAAAAGGGGCGGTGAGCTAAATCTCACCGCCCCTTCCTAGGGCCTAGCTATGCGCGCATCTCTGCGCCCAAGCGCTGCTTAGCCAGTTCTGCTGCCGCCGTGCGGTGCTCGTTGACTTCCTCATCGGTCAACGTGCGATCCGCTGCACGGAAGAGAAGCTGGAAGGCCAAGGACTTCTTGCCCTCGCCCAACTGCTCACCACGGAAAATGTCGAAGAGCTCAACGGACTCGATAAGCTCGCCCGCCCCCTCTTCCACAGTGGCGCGCACGCGCTCTGCTGGGACGTCTTCATCCACCACGAGCGCAATGTCCTGGTGCAACGCTGGGAAGGAGGACAGTACCGGCGCAGGGAACTTCTCTTCCAATGGCATAGCGGTAACGTCCAGCTCCATGGCGCAAGTACGTGCCGGCAGGTTCAGCGCTTCCAGAACCTGCGGGTGAAGCTCACCGGCATGGCCCAGAACCACATCGGTACCAGCCACCTTCACAGCAGCACAACGGCCTGGATGCCAGGGCAGAACCTGCGCTGCCTCCAGCTCGATATCCACACCGGCGGCGCGGGCGACCTGGCGGGCGGATTCGATAGCGTCGGCGTAGCTATATGCGCGCCCTTCGCCCCACGGGCCCTCATGCTCAATATTGCCGGTGGCCACCGTTGCAACGTGCAACGGCTGCTCAGGAAGGGTATCCAGAAGTTCGGAAACCACCTGCTCAGAAGGTCGTTGCTCTACGGAAGGCATGGGCGATGCCTCAGCGCGCTTAAACGCCACCTGCTGCAGCCCGTACAGAGCAAGGTCGCTGCGGCCGCGAGCAACATTACGCCCGATGGCCTCCAGCATGTTCGGGAGCAGAGTCGTGGACAAGATGGCCTTATCTGCCTCAAGCGGATTCTGCACCTCTACGGTGCGGCGGCGAGGATCATCCTTGTCTAGGCCCCACACATCAAAGGTGTCGTTCGCCACGAACGGGGCCGGCAATACCTCTGCATAACCGGCATAGGCCAAGCCGTGACCAATAGCGCGGCGACGCTTCTGCGCTGGGGTGAGACCGCGACCGCCGGCCGGAGTAGGCAAAACGGTAGGAATGTCCTCCAAGCCCTCAAGACGTAGGACTTCCTCAATGAGGTCAACATCCATAGAGATATCGGTGCGCCACGATGCAGGCGTTACCTGCAGCATGTCGCCCTCCTCGGCTACTGCGCAGCCGACTTCCTCGAGACGGGAAATCACAGTCTCACGGGAGTAGTCAACGCCGGCATACTCGCTAGCCTTTGCGGTGCGCAGGGCAATGGGCTCGCGCTTGGCGACGTCCCCGATTAGCGTCCGGCCTTCCTCAATGGTGCCGCCCGCCAGCTGCTGCAAGAGCGCACATGCAGTGTCTAGAGCGACCTCGACGACCGCTGGATCCACGCCACGCTCAAAGCGGCGGGAGGACTCGGACGACAACTTATGGCGGCGCGAGGTGCGCGCCACGGTGATCGGATCCCAGATAGCGGATTCGAAGACAACATCAGTGGTCTCCGCCGAGATTTCGGAGGTAGTACCGCCCATGACACCGGCCAGGGACTGGATGCCATTGTCATCGCAGATGACCACGTCTTCTGCAGAAAGCTCACGCTTTACGTGATCCAGAGTCTCGAACTTCTCACCCTCCTCCGCGTTACGGACAACAAGGTTTCCTTGGATCACGTTAGCGTCAAAGGCATGCATCGGGGTGCCCAACAGCAACATCACATAGTTTGTAATGTCCGTAGGCAGGTTCACGCTGCGCTGGCCGCAGAGCATGAGCTCGCGCTCCAGCCAGAACGGGGTACGCGCCCGCGGGTCTATACCGCTGACTTTGCGGAGGCCGAAACGCTGCGCCTTGGTCGCGGGGTCTAGAGTGACGTCGATAAGCGAGCCCTGCGCCGCCGGAACAGCAGATGTATCAATTCCAGCAACCGACGGATCCTCGGCAATATCGGCAAATTCTAGATCGAAAGCGGAGGCAATCTCACGGCTCAAACCGCGCGCGGATAGGGCGTAGCCGCGATCCGGGGTGATGTTGACATCAAAATCGGTATCGTGCAGCCCAATAATCGGGCGAGCATCCTCACCTACTTTGTCGGCGACGTCATCGCCCAAGACGATGATGCCGTTGGCCTGCGCGCCCAAACCGAGCTCAGCGCCGGAGCACAGCATGCCATTGGAGATGTGATCGTAGGTCTCGCGAGCCGCAATTTTAAAGCCACCTGGCAGTTCCGAGCCCGGAAGCGCCACAACGACATAGTCATTCAAACGGAAATTACGAGCACCGCAAATGATGCCCTGCAGCTCGCCGGTCCCATTAGCCTGGCCAACATTCACCTGGCAGTAGCGGATGGGCTTTTTGAACTGAGTAAGTTCCTCGATCTCTACCACCTGGCCGATGACCAGCGGACCGGTGCTCTCCGGAACAGCAGCATAACCTTCGGTTTCAAAACCGACGCGCACGAATCCGGAGTCCATATCAGCAGCGGAAACGTTCCAACCAGGGTTCTTAGCGCCCAGGATGCGGGTGACCCAGTCTTGGGAAATAAGCATTAGTGTGTCTATCCTTTCTGGGTTTTAAGCCTGCACGCCAAACGGCAGGGTGAAGCGGACATCGCCTTCGACCATGTCGCGCATATCGGTCAAGCCATTGCGGAACTGCAGCGTGCGCTCGAGGCCCATACCGAAGGCAAAGCCCGTGTATTCCTCTGGGTCAACACCAACGGCGCGCAGCACATTGGGATTCACCATGCCGCAGCCGCCCCACTCGATCCAACCGGCGCCGCCCTTCTTATTCGGGAACCACACATCAACCTCGGCAGAAGGCTCAGTGAATGGGAAGTAATTCACGCGCATGCGCGTCGTGGTCTCCGGACCAAACAGCACCTTGGCCAAGTGCTCAAGGGTGCCGCGCAGGTGAGCCATGGTCAAGCCCTTATCCACGGCCAAACCCTCTACCTGGTGGAAAACCGGGGTATGGGTGGCATCCAGTTCGTCGGTGCGGAATACGCGACCTGGGCAAGCGATATACAGCGGCACATCGCGCTCCAGCATCGTGCGCACCTGTACCGGAGAGGTGTGCGTGCGTAGCACCTGCTTAGAGCCCTCGCCGGAGACGTGGAACGTATCCTGCAGGGTACGCGCTGGGTGATCCGGCTTAAAGTTCAAAGCGTCGAAGTTAAAGTACTCCGCCTCAACCTCGGGGCCATCCGCGATTTCCCAGCCCATGCCGACGAAAATATCCGCAATGCGTTCCGACAATGCGGTAATCGGGTGAAGCGCACCAGTCTGGGTGCGAGTGGTAGGAATCGTCACATCTACGGTCTCTGCTCGCAACTGCTCCTCGCGGGCCTTTTGCTCCAAGACGTCCTTAACCTGGGCAAAGCGCTTTTCCATCTTCCCGCGGGCCATGTTGACAGCCTTGCCAGCGCTCTTGCGCTGATCCTTGGGCAACTGCCCCAAAGACTGGCGCGCCTGCGGAATATAGCCGCCATCTCCTAGGTGCTCGCGGCGGGCTGCAGCAAGCTCATCGAGCGTTTCGGCTGCGTCGAAGGCTGCGATAGCCTTATCGGCCGCGGCCCCGAGAGCCTCTTCGGTCAATTCGATCTGCGGTGTATCGGACACGTACTTCGTACCTTCTTCTCGCGCGAAAACTAACGCGTGCAATCTTACTCTGTCCCGGCCAGTCCAACCGCCCCAGGGACCCCCTTTTCATTCGGGGTTCTGCTTAGCTGTGCTCTTGGGCCTTTGCTGACTCATAGAGACAGATACTTGCGGCGGTCGCTAGGTTGAGTGACTCTGCGCGCCCGCGTAGCGGAATACGCACCCGCATGTCGGCTTCTTCCAGTAGCTCCCCCAACCCATGGGCCTCGTTGCCAAAAAGCCACGCCGTTGGCTGTGATAGATCTGCCTCTGCGAGGTCTACTTCCCCATCGGCGGCCGTCGCCACAATCTGCATGCCCGATTTACGCAGCTGCCCCAAAACGTCTTTGATATTGGGATCCCGCGCTACCGGGACATGAAAGAGCGAACCGGCCGAAGCGCGCGCTACCTTGCAGCTGAGGGGATCGACCGTCTCGCCCGCAAAAATTACTCCATCTGCGCCCATGGCGTCGGAAGTTCTAATCAACGTGCCTGCATTGCCCGGCTCCGAGGTGAGCACGGGAACAGAAACCAAACTTGGCTTGCCGTTAAGGATCTTACCCGCGGACCACAGCACTGGCTTGCATAGCGCGAAAAGCCCCGTGGTGGTGGCGGTATCAGATAAATGCTTAGCCGCCCTATCGGTGATGGGATGTACGTAGACCCCCATGTATCCACACGCGGTAATAATGTCACCGAAGCGCTCTGCTGCCTTTTCAGTGACGAAAACATCGACAGCAGCGCCGGTAGACACTGCGGCATCTACGGCGTTTTCTCCCTCAATCAGGAATTGCTTCGCCTTCTTCCGGTTAGCCGCACGGTGCAGCTTGGCTGCGTTAACAATGCGCGGAGTGCGTTCAGTAAAGGCAGAGTCAAAATCCAAATTCATGGCTCCTACCCTACCTACTAGTTGCCCATTCCCAGACTCAGCCCCAGATGCGTAGGCAAAACAAAAATCCTGTTGCCGGTAGGGCAACAGGATCACAATGTTCGGTGCTACTTAGCTAGTGGCACGCCGCGGGCGTCCTTATCGTAATCACCGGCGCCGGCAATGATCATGATGAACTCAATGAAGACCCAGATTCCGACGATGGCCCAAAACGCGAATCCGAGCAAGAACCAGAAAGTAGCCCAGCCCAAGATATTAAGCACCAGCTGCGCTACGCCGAAGGTCGTGCGGCCGGTATAGAAGTTATGCGCGCCAAAGGAGCCCAAGAAGAAGCACAGAAGCAAAGTAGCGATCCAAGACTTTTGCTGTCCCTGCGCCACATACTGCTGCTGCACCGGATAGGAACCCATATTCGGTTGTGGTGCATAGCCTTGGTTGTATTGCGGCTGGTAACCGGCCTGCTGGTTATAAGGGTTGTACTGCTGGCCCTGGTTGTTGTCATAGGACTGGCCAGAATACTCGCCGTTTTCTGGCTGGTAGCCACCATTTGGGTTTGTCACAGGCAATCTGCTCCTCGGTCTCGGGGTCACTCGGGGTCTGGACTCAATGTAACATGCGAGTCCGAGATCACTGGACAGATAGATGCAAAACGAACAAAGCCCGCTTCGCCCGGCACATAAGCCGGAGAAACGGGCGTTGTATTCCTAGTAACTAGGCAGCCTTAGGAGCGTTAACGTCCTCGGGCAGGGCAGCCTTAGCAGCCTCGCACAGTGCGGAGAATGCCTCGAAGTCATTGACAGCAAGCTCAGCCAGGATCTTGCGGTCAACCTCGATCTCAGCCAGGCGCAGGCCGTGGATGAGACGGTTGTAAGTGATGTCGTTCATGCGGGCAGCAGCGTTGATGCGCTGGATCCACAGCTTACGGAACTCAGACTTACGAGCGCGACGATCGCGGTAAGCGTAAGTCATGGAGTGCAGCCACTGCTCCTTCGCCTTACGGTACAGGCGGGAACGCTGGCCGCGGTAGCCCTTAGCGGACTTCAGAATCGCGCGACGCTTCTTCTTTGCGTTAACTGAGCGCTTTACTCGTGCCACAGTGATACTTCCTTAATTCAGATTGTGATGGCGGATGTGGGTTGATTCGGCGCTATTATGCGCGGCCGAGCAGGCGCTTGACGCGCTTGGTGTCAGGCTGTGCGACTGCCTCGGTGCCCTTCAGGCGACGGGTACGCTTGGACGGCTTGCCCTCCAGCAGGTGGCGGCGGCCAGCCTGCTCACGGCGCAGCTTGCCGGAACCGGTCACCTTGATACGCTTTGCGGTGCCCTTGTGGGTCTTCTGCTTCATGAGTATTAAGTCCTTAAATCCTACGTGGAATCTGGTCTACTTCTTGCCCTTGCGAACCGGACCCAAAACCATGGTCATATTGCGACCATCCTGCTTGGGGCGGGACTCAACAACGCCAACTTCAGCGACGTCATCGGCCAAACGCTCCAAGAGGCGGAAACCCAGCTCCGGACGCGATTGCTCACGACCACGGAACATGATGGTCACCTTGACCTTGGATCCCTTCTCGAGGAAGCGAACTACGTTACCCTTCTTGGTCTCATAATCGTGATCATCGATCTTCGGGCGGAACTTCTGTTCCTTAACCACGGTCTGCTGCTGGTTCTTACGGGCTTCGCGAGCCTTCTGAGCCTGCTCGTACTTGAACTTGCCGTAGTCCATGATCTTGGCCACTGGGGGCTTTGCCTTCGGGGCTACCTCAACCAAGTCAAGGTCAGCCTCGTACGCAAGCTTGCGAGCATCATCGGTACGGACGATGCCCACCTGTTCACCACCGGGGCCTACCAAACGGACCTCGGGTACTCGGATACGCTCATTGATGCGAGCTTCAGCGCTGATTGTGGTTCTCCTCGATTAGGGGGTGTATGAGTAAGTAGTTCACCTACCGGGACCACAAACGAATCAAACCCGGTCTGCCAAAGACAGCCGGGAGTTCTCACAGTGCCAAGCACAAGTGCTTGGTTACCTTTACCTTTATCCTACGAACCATGTTCGCGGCATCGGGTGGGAGAGACTCCGCTTGTGACCCACGAACCTCGAAAAGGCGTCATGGGCGGTAGTGGCTTTGAGGATAGCAGCTTCTACCCTTTCCACCAAATCGCAACTCGCCTAGCGATCCTTGCATTGGGCTGCTGGCTCAATGTTTCCCTTCTCTACCTCAGCATCAACAATGTCGACCAGCTGATATGCAAGGTCCTTTACTGCAGGTTCGGCTTTGGCATAGTCCTCGCCATCGGTAACCACAGATAACGCGACGCCGACGCGCTTGCCAGCAACCTCATGAACGCCAAATTGGCGGTAGGTGTACTCATTGTTGCCCTCGTCCAAGCCCCAGCCGCTCTTGGCGCGGGTTCGCTTCTCTTTCGACAGACCAATCTTCTGCCAAGCCACAATGTCTTTGAGCACCTTGTGGACGTAGTCCGCCTCCTCAATGCAGGGCAATTCAGCACCGAAGACTGCTTGGTCTTTCAATGACCACGTGGAGTAGCCGAAGGCGGTGTCATGGATATCCGCGTGCGATCCATAGTCTTCGAGCAATTCCTCGACTGCCTTATCGGCGGAGCCTTCGCGCCATTGCACCTGGGACCACAATGAGTAGGCGGCATCGTTATCGGATTCCTTGATTGCCAAGTCAACCAGGCTTTTATCCGCGCCGTCTTTCAGCGCCGCGATGGCGATTGGCACCTTAATGGTGGACCAGACAGGGCCCTTGCCCTTATCGCCCACCGCAATGGTGTCATCGCCGGCCGAAATAGCGCCCCCCACCTTGGCGTGGTACTTCCTCGCGGTCTTGTCCACTGCGTGGTCAAGCTGAGTGCGCACTGAGTCCGGGTTGGGTGCCGGAGAGCTAGTCGACGGCGCAGGGACGTTCTCGGTTTCAGGATCGCTAGAGCAGGCGCTCACCGTAAACAGAGTGAGCGCTGCCAGCAGGCTGACGCCGAGGCAGTAACTATTCACAGTGTCCCTACTTCAACATGTCCTTTAGGTACTTTCCGGTATAGGAGCCTTCCACCTGCGCGACATCTTCCGGGGTGCCCTGCGCGACTACGGTGCCACCGCCGGCGCCACCTTCCGGCCCCATATCCACGATCCAGTCCGCAGCCTTGATGACATCGAGGTTGTGCTCAATGACAAGCACCGAATTGCCCTTGTCTACAAGGCCTTGGATAACCAACATCAACTTGCGAATGTCCTCAAAGTGCAGACCAGTGGTCGGCTCGTCCAAGATGTAGATAGTCCTACCGTTGGTGCGCTTTTGCAGCTCCGAGGCGAGCTTAACGCGTTGCGCCTCACCGCCCGAAAGCGTGGTAGCGGCTTGGCCAAGGCGAACGTAGCCCAACCCGACGTCGACAAGCGTGGCAAGGTAGCGGTGAATCGAGTTGATGGGCTCGAAGAAGTCCGCTGCCTCAGAAATCGGCATGTCGAGAACCTCGGCAATATTCTTGCCCTTGTAGTGCACCTCCAGGGTCTCGCGGTTATAGCGAGCGCCCTCACACACCTCACACGGAACATACACGTCCGGTAGGAAGTTCATCTCGATCTTGATGGTGCCATCGCCTTGGCATGCCTCGCAGCGCCCACCCTTGACGTTGAAGGAGAAGCGGCCGGCCTTGTAGCCGCGAACCTTGGCCTCCTGGGTTTCGGCAAAAAGGTTTCGGATCTTGTCAAAGACGCCCGTGTAGGTCGCTGGGTTGGAGCGCGGGGTACGGCCAATCGGGCTCTGGTCCACCTGGACCAACTTATCTAGGTGCTCCACGCCCTCGACGCGCTTGGCACGGCCGGGGACCTGGCGGGCGCGGTTGAGCTTATTGGCCAAAGTCTTAGCCAAAATCTCATTAACCACGGTGGATTTACCAGAGCCGGAAACGCCGGTAATGCACACCAACACTCCCAGCGGGATTTCGACGTTAATGCCCTTGAGGTTATTCTCACGCGCGCCCACGACTTTCAAGGTGCGATCCTTGTCAATCTCGCGGCGGTGATCCGGGACGGCGAGCACCTTTTTGCCAGATAGATACTGGCCAGTCAGGGACTCCTCTACCCTTTCAATTCCCGCCGGTTCGCCTTGATAGACCACCTCGCCGCCATATTCACCGGCGCGCGGGCCCACATCAACAAGCCAATCGGACTCCCGAATGGTGTCTTCATCATGCTCTACCACGATGAGGGTGTTGCCAATATCGCGCAAACGCTGCAGGGTCTTAATAAGGCGCTGGTTATCGCGTTGGTGCAACCCAATGGAAGGCTCATCGAGCACGTACAGAACGCCGGCCAAACCGGAACCAATCTGCGTGGCTAGGCGAATGCGCTGCGCCTCGCCGCCCGAAAGCGTGGACGCACCGCGATCCAGGGTCAGGTAATTCAGACCGACGTCCAGAAGGAAGCGCAACCGAGCCTGGGTTTCCTTGAGTACTGCACCGGCAATGATTTCCTCGCGGTGCCCCAGCACCAAGGAGTCCAGGAATTCAGAGGCATCTTCAATCGAAAGCGCACACAGCCCCGCAATGGACTGCTCACCGTGTGTAGTAGAGGCCAAGCGGACGGCCAAGATCTCCGGCTTCAAGCGGGTACCTTTACAGGTGCTGCACGGCACGCGGCGGGTGTACTGCAGCAGGCGGTCCTTTTGGGACTGAGAATCAGTCGTTTCCAGTTTGCGGTGAATGAAACCGGTGGCACCCTCAAACGGCGCGGTCCAATTGCGTTGGCGCCCATAGCGGTTCTTGTAGCGAACCTGCACCTCCTCATCCGTGCCATAGATGAGCGCATGGCGCTGCTCCTTGGTCAATTCGCTCACTGGGGTCTTAGGGTCAAAGCCCATTGCCTTGCCCAGCCCCTCCACTAGCTTGACAAAGTAACGGGAGTTGGGACTGGAGTGCCACGGCTGGATCGCGTCCACCGCTGGAGCATCCGGATCCGGAATAAGCAGGTCAACATCGACTTCCAGCTTGGTGCCCAAACCATCACACACCGGGCAAGAACCAAACGGGGCATTGAAGGAGAAAGCACGGGGCTCATACTCTTCAATGGTCAAAGTGTGGCCATTGGGGCAGGCGGCCTTTTCCGAATACGTGTGGGTGAGCTCTTCCCTATCCACAAACTCGATGGTGACCAGGCCATCCGCTAGGCGCAGAGCCGTTTCCACCGAATCCGTTAAGCGTTGCTTCTGCGAGGCTTTGACCTGCAGGCGGTCAACTACTACCTCAATATTGTGCTTGATCTGCTTCTTGAGCTTGGGAGGATCGCTGAGCTGATGGGTCTCTCCATCCACTCGCACGCGGGAATAACCCTGAGCCGACAGGTCTTGGAAAAGATCCACAAACTCGCCTTTGCGCTTACGCACTACCGGTGCAAGCACCTGGAATTTCAGCTTTTCTTCCAGATCCAGCACCGCATCCACAATCTGCTGCGGCGTTTGGCGCTCAATCACCGCATCGCACTTTGGGCAGTGCGGCGTACCAGCACGGGAAAAGAGCAAGCGCAGGTAGTCGTAGATCTCCGTGATCGTGCCCACCGTAGAACGTGGATTATGGTTGGTGGATTTTTGATCAATGGACACCGCGGGTGACAGGCCATCAATAAATTCCACGTTGGGCTTATCCATCTGCCCTAAGAACATGCGGGCATAAGAGCTCAAGGATTCCACGTAGCGGCGCTGGCCTTCAGCGAAGATGGTGTCAAAGGCAAGTGAAGATTTACCGGAGCCGGATAGGCCGGTAAAAACAACCATTTTATCGCGGGGGATATCGATATCCACGCCCTTGAGGTTGTGCTCGCGGGCACCGCGCACCACCAAACGATCAGCCACTGTGCTCAGACCTCCAGTACTAGGGATTGCAATCTTCCCTCGAATGTACCCGTAGGCTAGGACACATGACTAACGAGCTTCAGCTACATCAGATTTCCGTGTCTGAAATGGACAACAACTGCTACCTCCTCCAGGCGGGCGAAGAGGGCTTGCTTGTCGACGCCGCCGATGACGCCCCTGCAATCCTCAACATGGCCCGCAAAGCCGGCGTGAAAATCACCGCGGTGCTCACTACCCACCGCCACTGGGACCACGTGCGCGCACTCGAGGAGATTTTGTCCGAAACGGGTGCTACTCACTACGCCTCCTTCCTTGATTCCCCCGCCATCCCGGCCAAGGTAGACGTGGAGCTGCGCGAGGGCGATTCCATCGAGTTCGCGGGTCTTCAGCTGCCCGTCATCATCTTGCGCGGCCATACCCCCGGCGGGGCGGCTCTGGTTGCAAGCATCGATGGCGTCACCAACCTCTTCGTAGGCGATTCCCTCTTCCCCGGTGGCCTGGGCAAGACCACGTCTGAGGGTGACTTCGTACGCCTATATAAGGACGTCACCGCGCGCATCTTTGATGAGTTCCCTGACAATACGATTGTGCGCCCGGGACACGGCAAGTCCACGACCTTGGGCGAAGAGCGCCCCAAACTTGGTGACTGGTGGGAACGCCGCTGGTGATCCAATGGCGAATTTCCGCGTACAATGGTCTAGCACACGATAGGTCTAGAACAACGAGCTTAAGGAGCTTTAAGGACTATGATTCGCAAGCTTGCCCGCCCCATGCTGGCATCCGTTTTTGTATGGGAAGGCGTAGACAACCTGCGCAACGCGTCCGAGCACGTGAAGGAAACCGAGGGTTTCCTCAAGACCGTGCGCAAGGCCGTTCCTTCTGAGTACCAGGGCTACATCCCGAATGACCCAGAACTAGTTACCCGCGCCATTGGCGGCGCAAAGGTAGGCGCCGGCTCCACCTTGGCTCTGGGCAAGGCACCGCGCACTTCCGCTGCAGTTCTGGCCGCCGCTACCCTGCCCAACTTGATTGGCAAGAACAACTTCTGGGCTGCGGACAATAAGGAAGACAAGGAATCCCGCCGCAACGGATTCGTTACCAATACCGCTTTGCTCGGCGCCCTGTTTATCGCTACCCAGGACACCGAGGGCAAGCCTTCCCTGCGTTGGCGCGCACAGAAGGCCGGCAAGCGCACGAATAAGAAGATTCAGCAGGCACTGCCTACCAAGTCTGAATCCGAGCAGAAGCGCGAAGAGCTCTCTGCCCGTGCTAACGAGCTGTCTTCCAAGGCCGGCGACTGGATCAATGAGACCTCTGCCAAGGCACAGGCTTATGTAGACGACAACAAGGATGACTGGCAGTCCACCGGCCGCGGTCTGCTGGATACTGCAAAGTCCTATGTTGACGATGCCAAGACCTACGTAGAGGACAACAAGGACGATTGGCAGGAGTCTGGCCGCGGCTTGCTGGGCAACGCCAAGTCCTTCATCGAGGACTCGGTCGACAACGCCAAGACGTACGTTGAAGACAATAAGGGTGACTGGCTCGAGACCGCACAGGCTAATCGCGAGATCGCCCGTACCCGTGCTGTAAAGGCAGCTACCAAGGCTCAGGCACGCGCCGACAAGGCCGTCGCCAAGCTGGACACCGCCCAGTCCAAGCGCGCCAACAAGAAGGCATCCAAGCACGCTGACAAGCTGCAGCAGGAGGCAAATAAGAAGATTGAGGCAGCTATCAAGAAGCTGGAAAAGCGCTCGAAGTAGCCACGACTTCTTCGGCCGAATAACTCGGCGGTGACACACGGCCCAGCCTTATGCTGGGCCGTTGTTCTTTGTCACGGCAGAGTCTAAACTCATCTCTCCCCCTCGCCGGACAGCGTGCCCGGCAGCTTCCTCCCCATCAACGTCCAATTACCAAGGAGTCACGTGAACTCAGCATCCCATAAGCACGCGACGGCTGCAGGTTCCTCGGAGCGCGAAGCCATCGCTACGGAGCAAGATTATGTGGACGGCCTTTTCGCCCGCCTCGACGATGAGGTGGCTGCAGCAAATGAACGGCTCAATGAGGTGCAGGCGGACGTTGATCCCTCCACCCCGGACGCGGATGCTTTGGTGCGCCGCGAAACGGAATACCACGGGCTCCAAGCCAAGCTGGATCGTCTCAATGTGGCCCAGATGGGATTGGTCTTTGGCCGCATCGACATCGACGCCCCAGGTGACAATCCCACTCCGGAAGGCCTAGATCGCCGCTACATCGGCCGCATGGGACTCGATGCGCGTGAAGAGGACTATCGCACGCTACTGCTTGACTGGCGTGCCCCAATGGCACGGCCCTTCTACCTCGCTACTACCGCCCAGCCAGAAGGCGTGCACACCCGCCGCCAAATCCGCACCAAGGGGCGCACCGTCACTGGCATTCATGATGAAGTCCTTGCTGGCCCCGGAGTGCGTGAAGAAGAGGCCGGCGTAGCGAGCGAATCTGCGCTCTATCACGCCATGCAACGGGCCCGTACCGGCCACATGGCCTCAATTGTGGAGACCATTCAGCGGGAGCAGGACGAGATTATCCGCGATAACACCCGCGGCGTGATGGTGGTAGAAGGCGGCCCCGGCACCGGTAAGACCGCAGTGGCGCTACACCGCGTTGCCTATCTGCTCTATACCCACCGCGAGCTGCTTTCTGCCACCGGCGTACTTATCGTGGGCCCCAATAGCAGCTTCTTGGACTATATTTCGCGCGTGCTCCCAGAACTGGGCGAGACCGGCGTGGTGCTCTCCACCATCGGCGGGCTCTTTCCTGGAATTGAGCCGGACCACGAAGAAGACCTCGTGGCTCGGGAAATCAAGGGCAGTGACGCCATGGTGGAAATCCTCTCCACTGCGGTCAAGGACTACCAGTTGCTTCCCGACGCCCCTCGCGAGCTGACCGTCGACGGCCTTACCTTAAGCGTCACACCACACATGGTGAAAAGCGCCCGCACACGTGCACGGCGCTCGCGCAAGCCGCACAATGAGGCGCGTGGTGCCTTCATCGAGCACCTCGTAGAGGACCTTGCCCAGCAAATGGCAGAAAAGGTCGGTGCCGATCCGCTTGGCGGAAAGAATCTCCTGTCGCGCGCCGATATCGATCAATTCCACGATGACCTTGCTGAGGACGCGGCCGTTACTGCCTTGATCGATGAGTTTTGGCCCGAACTACACCCCACCGATGTACTTGCTGCTCTAGTCTCCTCGCGCGAGCGCATCGCTTCTGCCGCGCACGGGTATGACGAGGAAACCCAAGAAGCGCTCTACCGTGCAGAGGGACGAGCATGGACGGATTCGGACGCGGCCTTGCTAGACGAGCTTGCCGTCCTCATCGGCCTGCCCAACCCTGAAGAAAAGAAGGCAGCCGATGACGCCGCGTGGCGCGAGCAGGTGGCGGATGCGGAAGACGCATTGGATATCTTGTCTTCCTCCGAGTCCACAGATAATGACGATGACATGTTTGAAGCAGAAATCCTCTCTGCCCACGATGTCATCGACGCCGAAACCTTGGCGCACCGCCAGGAGGTACGCGATAAGCGCACCACTGCCCAACGCGCACGCGAAGACCATACATGGGCTTATGGTCACATCATCGTGGACGAAGCCCAGGAATTAACGCCTATGGAGTGGCGAATGCTCTTCCGCCGCTGCCCTTCGCGGTGGATGACTTTGGTGGGTGATACCTCCCAGACTGGTTCCCCGGCAGGTGTTGATGACTGGGGCGAGGCCCTCGAGCCCTTTGTAGCTCAGCGCTTTCGTCACCATTTTCTTACCGTCAATTATCGCACCCCGCAGCCCATCACGGAATTGGCCAATGGACTTTTGGAAATGATTAACCCTGACGCCATTCCGGCGACAGCCATCCGCGATGGCGTGCAGGTGCGCCGGCTTGAGCAAGGCGCCTACACCCCTGGAGTACACAGCGAAGAGGACGGCAGGCTCACAGCGGTTATTGACGCCGCCACGGCGGAGCGCTATAAGGGCCTGGAGTTTGATCACGTGGTTGTGCTCGATCCGCAGCGCATCGTGGATGCCTCCCCACAGGGATTGCAGAACCTCTATGTCTGCATCACTCGTGCCACCCAATCGCTCACGCTCGTCGGTGACTGCGGCGAAGTTCTTTAGGCTCCCGTAAGCTTTGTGCCATGGCCTTATCTGACATCATGCGCAAAGCTGAAAGCTCACTAAACTCCTTTACTTTGAAGCGCTCTCAACGGCGTGGATGGCAGCCCCTGATCGTGGGATATACCGGTTATGGCACCACCGATCAGGTGAGAATCTTCGGCCGCGTACTCATGCATGATCCTGATGAAGGCAAGAGGGATACGTGGGGTGAGCGCGGCTACCAGCAGTTTCTTACCATTCAAGTAGGACACCACGACGTTTCGGTAACTATTGGGGAACAGACTGTCACCGGTACCGCCGATCGAAACGGATACATTGACTTACTAGTCCATGAGCACGATTTAGAGCCCGGCTGGCATACGGCAATGATCGAGGCCGCAAACGCGAATGCCGTGGAAGTCCAACTACTTATCGTTGATCCGGCGGCCAAGATCGGCATCGTTAGCGATATCGATGACACGGTGCTTGTCACGTGGCTTCCACGCGCGCTCACCGCGGCGTGGAATTCTTGGGCCAAGCGCCCTAGCAAGCGACAGGCCGTTCCCGGAATGGCCGCATTCTATGCTCAGCTACAACAGCGCTTCCCCCAAGCCCCGGTGTTTTATCTTTCTACGGGCGCTTGGAATACCTTTGGCTCGCTCAAGAAATTCCTGTCTCACCATGGTTTCCCCGCGGGTCCCATGCTGCTGACGGACTGGGGCCCAACGGAAACGGGACTTTTCCGCAGCGGCCAGGAGCACAAGCGTGTTCAGCTGCGCAATCTGCTCATCGCCTACCCGGATATGCAATGGATTCTCATTGGCGATGACGGACAACATGATCCATTGACCTACGGCGATGTGGCTAATGAGCATCCGGACCGGATTCACTCTGTGCTTATCCGCAATCTGAGCCCGCAGGAGCAGTTGCTCTCCCACGGCTCCCTTAGCCCTTTGGCCGATGCCAATGAGGAGGGCCACTTCTCTATCCCCTTGATTCAGGGCGCGAACGGCAACGCCATTGCCGCCGCATTCAACGCTGCACACCCTACGGAGTAAGCTGCGCTTAACGACGAAACCCGCCGTGGTCTTTTCAAAGCAAGACCAAGGCGGGTTTTAATTGCCGTTCTTAGCTGACGGTGTGAACAATCATTACGTCGCAGTCGGACTGGCGAGCAACGTCTGCCGGCACGGAGCCCAGCAGGCGGCCGGTGAGAGAGTTGATGCCGCGGTTGCCCACGATGAGTAGGTCAGCATCGTTGTCGTTGACGATGGACATCAGGGCCTGTACCGGGGTGCCCGGGCGAACAGCGGTTTCGACCTTGGAAGCACCGAACTTCTCAGCGTGTGCCTTAGCGTCCTTGAGGTTTGCCTCGGCCTTCTCATCGCCCAAGATGGTTACGGAATCCTGGCGCAGGGTCTTGGAAGCCTGCTCCTGGTTCTCGTAGTAAGCACAACCGATAATCAGAGTGGAATCGAATGCGGCGGCGATCTTAGCTGCTCGCTCTACAGCGAGGAGAGAAGACTTAGAACCGTCAGTACCGACAACGATCGTGTTGTAGTCGCTCATGATGACCTTTCTTTGTGGGTGTGTACCCAGAGTGTTTATTTAGCCTACAAAGGCTTTACTGCCAGTGTAACAACGAAAAATGTTTAACGTTTCTCGCTGGTATTAACTACGACGACGTCTACCTTTGACTTGTGGGTTAGTTCTGTTGGCACAGAACCGAAGACTCGACCACGAACGGAGTTCACGCCGCGGTTGCCCACCACGAACAGGTCCACATCATAGTCCTGGCCTACCTCCAACAAGGCTTTTACTGGGTCTCCAGATTTGCCTACGACTTCAATGTGTTCCGCACCCTCCGACTCGGCGATACGGGTGGCATTGGTCAGGTAGGTACCGGCCATGTCCTCACTTACAACGGGCAGACCGGCTTCGTCGCCCCGCGGAGCACCAAGCATGGATCCAGCGTGGTTATAAAAGGCTGAAATGATAATCAGCTTGGCGTCGTACGCCCGTGCCATGGACGCCGCAGCGCGGACCGCGCGCAGGGAGGTTTCAGAGCCATCGGTGCCGACGGCAATGTTTTTATAAGTAAGCATTATTCTCCTTGCAGTTGAACTATTTCACAGTGACAACTAAACGGCGCTTCTGGCACTTATCCAGTATAACTAGCGCAGCTCTTGAGAGAAGCACCCGCGGAGCCATTCATCACTTTCAGGGGGAGAAAACTAAATTCCCGCTTCCTTCAATCCACGCAATTCCTTCTTTAGATCAGCGATTTCATCACGTAGTCGACCAGCCAACTCGAATTTGAGCTCGCGCGCGGCAGCCCCCATTTGGGCCGAGAGGTCGTCGATAAGCGCCTGCACCTCATCGGTAGCCATGCTGGAAATATCCCGCTTCTCCACCACTGCAGAGGGATCGGAGTTGGACTCCTCTTCCCCGCCGTCTTCATAGACCTGGTCAAGAATATCGGCAATTTTCTTACGCAAAGGCTGCGGGTCAATGCCGTGTTCCTTGTTATAGGCAATCTGCTTTTCGCGGCGTCGCTCCGTCTCCTCGATTGCCTCTTGCATCGAATCGGTGATTTTATCGGCATACATAATCACCTCGCCAGAGACGTTACGGGCAGCACGGCCAATGGTCTGGATGAGCGAGGTCGTAGAGCGCAAGAAACCTTCCTTGTCCGCATCCAAGATGGCAACGAGCGATACTTCGGGAAGGTCAAGGCCCTCACGCAGAAGGTTAATGCCCACCAGCACATCAAACTCGCCAAGACGCAATTGCCGCAAAAGCTCGACGCGCTGCAAGGTATCGATATCCGAGTGCAAGTAACGCACCTTAATCCCCTGCTCCAGCAGGTAATCGGTGAGGTCTTCTGCCATGCGTTTAGTCAGCGTGGTCACCAGTACTCGCTCTTGCTGCGAAATGCGGGTGCGTACCTCATCGATAAGATCATCAATCTGGCCCTTCGTAGGTTTGACGGTAACCTTCGGATCCACCAGACCAGTTGGGCGAATCACCTGCTCCACGTACTCACCGTCCGAGGACGTAAGTTCAAAGTCGCCAGGGGTGGCAGACATGTAGACGGTTTGTCCCACGCGTTGTTCAAACTCATCGAAGGTCAGCGGGCGGTTATCCACTGCGGAGGGCAGCCGGAAACCGAATTCCACCAGGTTGCGCTTGCGGGACATATCGCCCTCGAACATGCCGCCAATCTGTGGGACAGTGACGTGAGACTCGTCAATAATGGTGAGAAAATCCTCTGGGAAGTAGTCCAGCAGCGTTGCCGGCGCGGAACCGGCTGGGCGGCCATCGACGTGGCGGGAGTAGTTCTCGATGCCGGAGCAAAAACCTACCTGCTCGATCATCTCCAGATCGTATTCGGTGCGCATGCGAAGCCGTTGTGCCTCCAGCAGTTTACCGCGGTTTTCTAGATCTTCCAGGCGCTCGGCCAATTCCTCTTTGATGGCAGCCACAGCTTTTTCCATGCGTTCGGGCCCTGCCACGTAGTGGGTCGCGGGGAAGATGCGCACCTCATCTACTTCCTCGATGACATCACCAGTGACGGGGTGAATGTAGTAAAGGGAATCGATATCATCGCCGAAGAATTCAATGCGCACCGCGCGCTCCTCATAAGCCGGAATGATATCGACCGTGTCACCCTTGGCGCGGAAGGTACCGCGGGTAAATCCCACGTCATTGCGTTCGTATTGGATATCCACCAGCAAACGGAGGAAGCGGTCCCGGTCCAGCTCCTCATCCACGGAAATAATGACCGAACGATCCAAATAGGACTGCGGAGTACCCAAGCCATAAATGCAGGACACGGAGGACACAACCACCACGTCTCGGCGGGACAGCAGCGCCGAGGTGGCCGAGTGGCGCAGACGCTCTACGTCCTCGTTGATGGACGAGTCCTTTTCAATATAGGTATCCGTCTGCGCAATATAAGCCTCTGGCTGGTAGTAGTCATAATAAGACACGAAGTACTCCACCGCGTTATGCGGCAGGAGCTGGCGCAGCTCGTTCGCTAGCTGCGCTGCCAGGGTCTTATTTGGTGCCATCACCAGCGTGGGGCGCTGCTGTTTTTCAATCAACCAAGCGGCAGTAGCGGATTTACCAGTACCGGTAGCACCCATGAGTACTACATCGCGCTCATCGCGGTTGAGGCGTTCGTTGAGCTCTGCAATAGCAGCGGGCTGGTCGCCGGCCGGTTCGTATTCAGAGACAACCTGAAACTCACCTGGGGTGCGCTCGACCTCGCTGACGACGCGGTGCTCGGAATCTGGAATAAGAGGATGTTCAGCAGCAAAAGCCATGCCCACTACTCTACTGCTTATATGGCGCGGCTAGCTATGTTCACGGCAAGGAGTCCTGCGCGGTGCGCAGCCACTCTTCCAGCTCGCCGGTAGTCTCCCACAGCGCATAAACAGAAGACGTCTCTGGACGCATTGCACTATTAATGCGGCGGCGCAGCCAAGCTTTAGACTGCGGCGTATACAGGGGCGCAAGATCCTCGCGGTGAATTCCTTCCGGCAGTGCATCAGCTTTCAGCTTTAACAAAGCACCCAGTGCGATCATGGTTTCCGCGTCATCGGAGTCCATGGGCTCTTCCGAGCATGACTTCTGAAAGGCTTTGAGATCGAAAGAGCCATCACGCAAGCTAGCGAGCAGTTCTCGCGCTGCGTGATTATCAAAAGGCCCTGTATCCCACGTTCCCACGGCGAGTAGCCTAAGACGCGAAAGTTAACGCAACTTCGAAACTGCGTAAACTCTAACCGCCCAATGGTTAAAGTTTGGGTGACTCCGCGCCTACGACTCCGCTTCTAAGCGGTTCATGACCTCGGCTGCACGCGCGCGCAGCTGCTCCAGCGTTCCGTTGTTGTCAATGACGTGCGTGGCTGCGGCTAGTCTCACCTCATCAGGTACCTGCGCTGCTATGCGACGGCGCGCATCCTCCTCTTCCAGCCCGCGTGAAGCAACGAGGCGACGGACGCGCTCTTCAACGGCCACGTCGACCACGATGACGTAGTCCATGTCTTTGTCTAAACTGTTATCCACCAAAAGCGGCATATCGTAAACGGCAAAGTCATAACCTTCTTCACGTGCCTCAGCGAATTGGCGCTGCGTTTCCGCTTGGATGCGTGGATGAGTAATGGAGTTCAACAGTTCGGTATGTTCCTTGTCCGCAAAGGCTCGCCGAGCCAATTCCTTGCGGTTGAGGCTGCCGTCCGACAGCAAAATATCTTCACCAAATGCTGCCGCCAGCTCCGATAGAGCGGGCTTGCCAGGCTTGACGACGTCGCGGGCAATGCCATCGGCGTCAACCACACGCCACCCCCGTACGCGGCAGAGCGTTGCGACTGTTGACTTACCACTGCCAATACCGCCTGTAAGGCCAATGAGTTTCATGGCAGCCACCCTACGCGAAAAGGAACCCCGCCATACTGAACTGCTCCCCATTAGTTGGACTGAGAAATCAGTTTCCGATTAGTGGGGAGTAGTTTTCATTGAGAGCCCGAAGT
>NZ_JASOKQ010000022.1:0-33948 GCF_030216265.1 Corynebacterium sp. UMB0012 | reverse complement strand
TGCATCCTGGTCAAATTTTCTTGGCATATTCCAGATTTTCCCATCTACTCAAACGGAACAAAACCTGGGACACTTCATTTTGTGTGGCGGGCCGTTAATGGTGTGGGGCTCTGTGCGGGCGGCAAAGCCTCTGCGTACGCGTTCCGGAATCCGCCAAGCGGCGTTGGCCAAAGCCAGCTCCATGGCCACCGATGTGGTCCAGGGCCTGCGGATCCTTAAGGGCCTGGGCGCTGTAGCCACAGTGAGTAGGCGTTATTCCGCGGTGTCTGGTGCCGCCTATGTGCGAACGGTGGAAGCCAATGCTGCCCAAGCACGACTTAATGCGACTACGGAGATTTTGGGGTCGGTATATGTCATTGCAGTGGGTATTGGTGCAGGAATGATGGCCATGCGTTCCATGATGAGCGTAGGTGAACTCATTACGGTCATTGGCCTCACGCAGTTCATTATCACCCCGATGACGATGCTGGGCCGAAATATCGCCTCGCGGTGGGCGGCAGCACAGGCAAGCGCTGAGCGCATTACCGCCCTCCTTGCCGCCCCCGGGGTGGAAAAGAGCGAACCGCAGGTTCCAGCCCTCGCTCCTGGGGTCAACGTGGTACCCGAACCTGTTCCAGAGGATCTCGAATTCTTGCCGCGCGAGCGATTCCTGGTTGTTCCACACGAAACTATGCTTTTCGAGGGGACCGTGCGGGACAATATTCATCCGGATAGCGCGAGTGCACAACGAGCCCTCTTCGTAGCTGCAGGGGAAGATATCCCGGGCGGGTTGGACCGTGAGGTGGGAGAAGGCGGCCGAAACCTTTCGGGTGGACAGCAACAGCGCGTGGCGCTTGCACGAGCCATAGCTGCGGACGCAGAGATCTTAATTCTGGCCGATCCAACTACCGCGGTGGATTCGGTGACCGAGCAGGAAATTGCGCAGCGAGTGGCGCATCACCGCGGGCCTAAGCCCACGCTTGTCTTCACCACTTCGCCGGCATGGGCAGCAGTGGGGGCGCAGCTATGATGCGGTTTCCTACGGCCTCCTGGCCCCGAGTGCGTAAGGAAGTGGGACGCCAGCTTTCCGACGTCCCCGGTGCCCGCCCCCAAGCAGCAGCGGCCTTGGCCTTGCTTACCGCAGGCGCCGGCAGCAATGTAGCGATCCCCATCCTATTGGGAAAGATCGTTGACGCTGTCATTGATCAAGGCGACATTGTGCCCATCGGTATCTCGCTGGTGCTGGTGGCTGTGGTCTCCGCACTGTTTTCCGCGACGGGGTTCTATGTTCTTTCGCGCCTGAGCGAGCGCGTAATCTCCTCATTGCGCGAGGATATGGTTTCTACCGCTCTCCGCCTGCCTACCCACCGTGTGGAGGAAGCCGGCACTGGGGATTTGGTCTCTCGCTCGACCGACGACGTAGCAGAACTATCGGCAGCCGTAACTGAGACCGTCCCCGTGCTGGCGAAATCTGCCTTCGCCATCGCAACCACCGGGGTGGCACTAGTTAGCCTCAATTGGCAATACCTACTGGTAGTAGGCGCAGTTACGCCGCTATATTTCATTGCTGCGCGCCAGTACCTGCAGCGCGCTCCACAACGCTATACCGACGAACGCGCTGCCATGGCGGAACGGGCACGCAGGCTCCTGGAGGCAATTCGAGGGCGAAAGACTGTGCGCGCCTTTGGCATGGAAGACCAGATGCATGCCGGTATTGAACGTGCCTCCGCACAGGTGGTGGACAAAGGGTACGCCGCGCGAAGGACAATGATGGTCCTACAGCTATGGATGACGGTCATTGAGCTAGTCATGTTGGTATGCGGTCTGGTCATCAGCTTTTGGGTGGTGCAGGCTGGGGCGCTCACCGTTGGCGCCGTCACCGCGGCCATGCTCCTTCTCATTCGCTTGCGGGGTCCGCTCATGGGATTGATGCGAGTAGTCGATACCGTTCAATCCGGCTATGCCTCCCTGTCTCGGATAGTTGGGGTGGTTATGGATCCACCACCGGCGGTACCAGACTTCGGCGCCCCGGCCTCAGGTGGAGTTGCCGAATTGAAAGAAGTGAGCTTCAGCTACGATGACGGCGGCTGGGCTGTGCAAGACGTGAACCTTAAGCTTCCCGCTGGGCACACCGTAGCTCTGGTGGGAGCTTCTGGTGCAGGAAAGACCACGGTCGCTGCTCTTTTGGCCGGACTGCGAGTCCCGGCTACCGGAACAGTCTTGGTGGACGGAGTAGAGGTCTCGGCCCTTTCTGATTCCGAAAGGGTGGCGCGTTTAGCGATGATTTCCCAAGAGGTTCACGTATTCTCAGGAACCCTGCGCGAAGATTTGTCCTTGGCCGCCCCGCAAGCCTCAGACGCACAAATGGAAGACGCACTACAGCGCGTCGGCGCACAGTGGTATACGCAGTTAGAGGAGGGTCTAGATACGGTCATTGGCGCTCAGGGAATCCACCTTGACCCAGTAGCAGCGCAGCAGCTTGCCCTGGTGCGAATATTGCTTTTAGATCCCAAGATCGTCATCATGGATGAGGCCACCGCAGAGGCCGGATCGGTGGGGGCGGAAGCTCTGGAAGAAGCCGCGACAGCGGTTACGCGTGGGCGAACTGCATTGGTAGTGGCACACCGACTAGACCAAGCCGCACGAGCCGATAACATCGCCGTGATGGATAACGGGCGGGTGGTGGAGCAAGGCAGTCACCACGAATTGTTAGATTATGGTGGCCGCTATAAGCAACTATGGACCGCATGGCAGAAGGGACGACAAAGATGAACGCGAGGTCGCTACGGGCCCTGGTTGGTGCGGTAGCAGTGATTTTCCTTGCGGTTGCCGGCGCATCATGTTCGGCCGATTCGCCTGACTCCGTGCCCCAAGCAGTCCCAACCGAGACGAAAAACCTAGGGATCCCAACCTCCGCACCGCTGAGCGGACCCGAGCCAGGAAGCTATACCACCGTTAATCTTCCCTCGGGCCGTTCCTTCATCCTCAGCGTGCCCAAAGACTACACCGGGGAGAAAAAGTGGCCCATGGTCCTAGCCTTTCCAGGCTGGGGACAATCTGCCGAGAATCTCCGCGGCTATTCCCGCCTCGATGCCGCTGATGCCATCACCGTTTTCGCAGAAGGTAAAAAGAAGGCTTGGAGCCCTGCTCCCTATGCCAAGACATCAACGGCAGAAGACAAGAAATTTGTTCGCGACATCATTGATGCCGTGCGAGCAACGTATCGGGTAGATGACTCCCGGATTTTTGCTACCGGCATGTCAAACGGCGGCGGGTTTGCCGCCTACCTGGCCTGTCAGATGCCCGATGTCTTCAAGTCCGTAGCTACCGTTTCCGCTGCCTACTACAAAGATATTCTTAAAGACTGCGCTCATTCGCCCGTGGGGCGATTGGACATGCATGGCACAGTGGACCCCGTGGTGGGCTATTACGGAGGAACGCGCCACAAGACCAAGTACTACTCCGTGGAATCCGTGCTGGAACAGGACCGTAAACGTAATGGTTGCTCTACCAAGGTCGACACGACCCGCCTAGTCAACAATGCACTCGATATGAAGTGGAGCGGCTGTACCGCACCACTTGAACACATCCGTATCGCCGGAGGCTCACACGTATGGCCCGGTGGTACAGCAGACACGCACAATGAGGTTGGCAAATTCTTCGCTACCGACCGCGTCCTAGACTTCTTCGGCATTCCCGGGCGCCCGTCCGGTACCGCACAGACTTAGTCCGGTCTGTAGACATGAAAGTTAGCGCCTGGGACCTTGCGCACCCTTTCAATGCAAATATCTGCAACGGTAGAAAAGCCCGCGCGATGAGCAGCGCTACGCGGGGAGGTTGGCTCTGGTATTTGCACAAGGTGAAAAGACCGAGTGCCCCCATCGTCGCTATTGAGTTCCACCACCGCCTGGGCAGTGGTGCCTGAGCCCGCGAAAAAGTCGAGGACGCGCGCATCCTTTCCACCTGCAATGGAAATGAGGTGCTTAATCAAGCGCACCGGTTTGGGAAACTCGAAAATGCCCTCTAGCCCCATGACGTCTTCAGCATCGCGCCGGCCAGTGCGGGTCACCCCAAATCGCTCGCCGTCCAAGATGGAGCGTGGGCGCGCTCCCACCTTCTGATAGTTCTTGGTATAAACAAACCCTCGGCGGAAGACGAGCTCATCGAAGCGCTGTTCAACCATATCTCGGCCCCAGCGCCAACGGGCGACTTTTTCTTTTCCCACCGGCTGGTCCGGCCAATATTCCTTGCCATCGGGCCCGGAGATAGGGAAGTCGAGGGAGGGAAGGTACCCAAGGGTTTTAGAGTCCAACCGCACCAAGGAGTATTTCCCCTTGTCATCCTCATGGTTGTATTTGGTGGAAGTGTGGCCAAGGAGATCGACATTGAATCCAGGGTTATCAGGAGTACGGGCGTAGCACAGAATATATTCGTGCTCTACCACCGCGTACTTAGAATCATTCTTGCCGGTTCCTGCCTTTTTCCAAATCAATTGGCCGGCAAAGCACTCCTCTCCAAAAACTTCATCGAGTACCTTGCGGGTATTGGCTACTTCGTCCTCTCCAATGGATACGAAAATAAAACCATTTGTTGACAATACTTGCCGGGCCAAGATGAGCCGGGGAAGCATCATAGACAACCATTGCGAGTGCCACTCTGCATAGCTCCCCGAGCGCATCTGCCGGCGCAAACGGTAATTGTCGCGGTAGACAAAGTCTTTTCCGGTGTTATAGGGAGGATCTATGTAAATGACGTCAAAGAGCTCTCCGCGGCTGGCAAGTTCCTGAAGTACTGGAAGATTATCTGCGGCAATAATCGCGTTGTCAGCGCCGACAGCTGTACTGAGTGCAGAATCACGCGTGAAATGGCGTGGCAGAGGGGTGCTAGCAGCTGCTCGAGCTGCCTCCTTGCCCGGCCATACTAAGCCAAAGAATTCCATGCCCGCCTCTGGAGTAGATGGTCGCGCTGGGTTAGTGGAAGCCATGGTGCAGTGCCTTCGTCGGAGAATCGTCGATACCGTCTAACGCTATCATTTGCAAGACTTAGGAAAATTGGCCTTTGGCTAAAATACTTCACTGCTTTTCCTTAAGCATGGCTAGGGCCGGGCTAAAGCAGTAGGCCCTATTGGGTGGTCGTTAGGCTGCGGGGTGTCCACATACCCCTGAGGGCAACTTGGATATGGAGTAGTAGAACTTATTTGGTCTAGTGACCTAAAGAACTTTTCGGTGGCATGTTGGCTCAAGTGTCGGTACGTTGGGGCGTGTTGCCGGACACGGCAGCTATTAGATAAAGCTAGAACTAGAAGAAAGGATAGCCACATGGGTATCTTCGATAAGGCAAAGGACGCGCTGAACTCCGACAAGGGCGAAGAGCTCAGCGACAAGGGCTTGGACAAGGCAGCTGAGGCAGCTAAGGGCAAGCTGGGCGAAGACAAGGCTGACCAGATCGACAAGGCTCGTGACGCAGCTGACGGAAAGCTCGGTAACGAGTAAATAGCTTCGCCCACTTAAAGGGCGAATGGCTACCTTCTATTTTGGCCCCCAGCCCTTGCGGGCTGGGGGCCAAAGCTATATAAAGACCAGCGGCATAAAGCTGGCAAAGGTCTATTCTGGTGCTCCCACCTTTTTGTGGGTGACTCAACTTATAGAGTGAACGTATCCCAAGCAATTCTGCATGAAATCGCTAGGATTATATTTGTGAACAATCTTGAAGGCACCGTTTCCCATGCGGGCTCCACTAAGCAGCGTTTGTTGGAGCAGAGTGCCCGTATCTTGGCTAAGGGTGGGTGCGACGCTTTAAAGGTTTGTGCTGTGGCGGAGCAGATCGCTGTTCCAGTCGATGAAGCTAAGTCCTTCTTTGAAGATGACCACGACCTTTTCATTCAAACCAGCCGGTTCTTGGATGAGCGTCTCCGAGTAGCGTCCTACGAGGCACTCGATAATTTGCCGGATGACGCGACCGCGATCCAGAAACTTTGCGAATCTGCCAAGGTCTACTTCAACTTGGCTGTTGATAACCCCACTTACTTCGCCGCTTATAACAACGGCGAGACGGCAACGAGCTTTCCCAACTTTGAGGACGGCATCGAAGAGGCGAAAAGCTTTGATGCCTTCCCGCCCGCCTTCCGCTGGATGCTTGAACACATGCGGGAAGCCGCCATTGCAGCACGCGGCGATTTTGATCACCGCTTGGTAGTGATTCAAACACTTACTTTCTTGTCTGAGTTGCAGGGTATTACTCACTTGGCCACGTTCGGCATTATGCGTCATCTCTCGCCCACGGCGAAGAAGCAGACCTTCAATGCTTGCATTGAGACTTTATTTTCTGGGTTGGAAGATAGCTTGCGTGACGGGGAGATTGCGCCCTTTGAACCGCTAGCACTCGTTGGCGGTCCAGCGGAACCGTTTACTACAGCAGCAAAGGACATGCCAAAGTCTACGGCTGAGGAAAAGCGTGCAGCTATCTTCCGTGGTGCGGCCGAAGAGATTGTCTATAACGGTCTGCCTAGCTTGTATCTCGGCTCAGCTGCTGCCCGAGCAGGTGTAGATTTGGCAGACGCAGAGCATCTTTTCGATGGTAATTCTCACCTGCTGCGTTCTTTGGAAGAGTCTTTGGATGAAGCCAATACGCTAGCGATCATGCGCCAGAACCAGGCCGTGCCAGAAGGATCCCACGGGCTGGATTATATTAAGGCAACCGGCTTCGGATATTTGGAGTATGCGCTGGAAGACCCCGTCGGCTTCGTCGCCCTTATCGAAGTATCAAGCCGCTCGATTGTCCCCGTCTCTTTCGAAGAGTCCGGCGATACTGAGCAGCCATTTGATATGGGGAAGGCCTTTACCTACATCATGAATCTGGTGCGCGATGCCATTTCCGAGTCGAATGGGCCACGATCTCCATGGATTCTCTTTACCCAGATTGCGGCGCTGTGGGCCTCCATCCACGGCCTCTCGCAGTTGAGTACTGTAGGAGCCCTGCGCTATCACTCGGCTGATTTCTACTTCAACCTAGCTTCCAAGGTGATGGACGTAGTCATTCAGGGCATGGTCAATGTTCTTGAGCTAAAGCAGCCAGAATAGGAAGCCAAGCAAAAGGGGCCGCGCAGTGGGCTTCCTTTTTCTATATCCATCCCTGGGCATGTGCAGTAGTTGCTGCTTCAAAGCGGTTCCCAGTTCCTGTTTTGGCGATGAGCGATGAGACAATATTGCGCACTGTGCCAGTGCTCAGGTGAAGATGCCCGGCAATCTGGCGGGTGTCGCTTCCCTCCAAGACATGACATGCGATCTCCTTTTCGCGTGCGGTTAGTGGATTGTCGGGCGTGAAAATAGTCTCTTGGGCCAGTGCAGGGTCGATGACCTTTAGACCAGCGTGCACTCGCCTTATTGCTTCGGCAAGTTGTTCGGGTGGGGTGTCCTTGACTACGAAGCCAGCTACGCCTGTTTCCAAAGCACGTTTGACGTAGCCACTGCGCCCAAAGGTCGTGACAATCAGGCTGCGGCAACCCGTGCTCTCAAGTTCAGCGGCCGCATCAAGACCGTTCTTACCGGGCATTTCAATATCAAGTAGCGCAACGTCGACGCCATGCTTGGCGACGAGCCCGGCAACCTCCGCGCCCGTTGCGCACTCAGCCACAAGGCTGATATCTGGCTCTGTATCTAAGAGGGCAACTAGCGCCCCACGCACCAATGATTGGCCCTCAGCAATGAGAACGCGGATGGGATTAGTCATTGCCTGAGCCTCCGGCGGTAGTAAGAGGGAGAAAGTCCGTGTCGCCATTCATAGTAACCAAGGCCAGAGTACAGCCATTGCGGTGCGCAAAGAGCAGCTGTCCGCCAGCATCTGTTATACGTTTGCGCAAACCGACAATCCCACCGTGGGCACGAGAAAGACTTTCGTCAGCGTCAAACCCGCAGCCATCGTCTACCACTTGGAGTTGGTGGTCTGTCACCTGGACCCAACAGTGCGCTGCGCCTGAGTGGCGGACCACGTTTGTGCTCAGCTCGCGCAGAGCCCAGGAAAATTCGGCGTCGTAAAGCCCAGCGGTTTTGGCCGCAGACGGCAATTGCGCCACAATGCCGGCAGTGTCGAGAGCCCTTTGAGCCGCGTGGATTTCTCCTTCAAAAGTAGGCATGCGCATCCGGGCTACTGTGGAGCGGACTTCCGCCAAGCCTCTCCGAGAAAGCGTGCTCACCTCCTGGAGCTCCTGCTGCGCCCGTTGCGGATCCGAATCTATTAGACGCCGGGCAAGCTCTGATTTGAGGTTGATAACGGTTAAAGAGTGGCCCAAGAGATCGTGAACATCGGTAGCGATGTCCTCGCGTTGGCGTGCCAGGTCCAATTCATGTTCCAATTCAGCGCGGCTATCTTCGCGCTGGGAAATTGTACCTAACAACACTAGTAGTATCGGCCAGACGAAGAGGACTATCAGAGCCCAGTCGGTGCTTTCAGGAGCGAAGAACCACGTGGTGGTGGCGAGCACGGTCCCCATGAGCAGGGTAAGCGCTAATGCTCGGCGTAGCGGAAGGTTAAAGCCGAGCAGCGCCGCAAGGTAAGGCACAAACGTGACGGCTATTATCCCGAAGAAACCAATTGATATCGCTGCAATGGCCGCGAGCGACACCCAGTAAAGCCCGATCCGCTGTCCTAACAGCCATCCGCGTGGGTAGTAGCCCACAGCGCCGAAAGAAAAGAAGTAGGCAGCACTAAACGCTAGAACGCACACAGATGCCCCAATTCGTTCAGTGAGCGTCGTGCCCGGCGCGGCAAAGGTCATCACCAACCCGGGAATGAGGAAGACCAACCATACGCTGGCGAAAAGAGCGCTATTGAGGCTAAAATCGCGCCACGGCTTGCGAAAGGGGCCCATTAGCGGCGCGCCTTGTCGCGAGAGCGTAGCACCAGGCAAGCGGCGAGAAAGATGGTCGTCCATACCGCGAAGTTTAACCATGCGGCCCACATGGGGTGCGACACGGTGCCTTGCTCACCGTTGAGAAACTGCATGCCTTCTGCAAGCGGCCACTGGGCGAGCACAATCGGGCCAAAAAGGGGAGTAAAGCGGCCCAATTCCATCAGCGGCTCGGTAAGTGGAATGAACACATTGGCGGCAAAGAGGAAGAGGACAACGGAGGTCGAGGCGATTGCGACAGAATTGTCGGTGGGCAAAGCCAAGGCCCACACCAAGCCATAAAAGCCAAAGGGAATGGAAACTAGGACGCAAGCGATGAAGGCTAAAATCCACTGGTGTGGTTGCATCGAGGCTTGTGTCACGGCGCCGGTGATAAATACCGCGGTGATGGGGAGCAGTGCCTGAAAGCCGATTGATATGAGGTTTGCCCACAGAAGCTGTCGTGGGTGCAGGGGAGTGAGGGCTAATTGACGCGCCCACCCAGTCTTCGCATCTGTTACGGCGGAGCCAGCGGCAGATACGGAACCTGCCACGCCGCCGTAAAGGGCCATGCTGATCATCTCTAAGGCGGCGAAGTTTCCTCCTTTAAAGGGGGCATCACCAAAATCCATCATGGTGCCAAAGAGGAGGTAAAAAAATACCGGCAAGATGGTGCTGAAAAAGAGGGGAGTAAGGTTGCGACGAAGGCGCAGCAGGTTGTGAGTGGCAAACCGGAGAGTGCGCGCACTGGTCGTTGCAGCTTGTGTGGTCATGGCATGTTCCTTTCGCGAAGTAGCCAACGGAGCGACGGGCTAGGACTGGGACGCTGTCAAAGCAAGAAATGCGTCCTCTAAGGAGTGTTTGCGAATAGTCAGGTCATGGGCCGTGGTGTGATTGAGAAGGTAATTCGCAAGTACATCGGAGTCACGGGTGGTCATCCGGGCGTGAGTGCCAGACAAGGAAATCTCGGCGACGGTGGGTAGCTCTTTCGCATTTAAAGGTGTGCCGTCGAACTTTGCCTCGACTATGCGCTTGCCTGACTGTTCGCGCAGTTCTGTGGCCTGAGCATCTGCGCGCAGCTTTCCTTCATGCAGGAGGATTATCCTTGCTGCAAAATTGTCTGCCTCTTCGAGGTAGTGCGTAGCGAAGACAATGGTGCGTCCCTGTTCTGCTTGTCTGTGCATGGTGGACCAGAACTCGTGGCGCGCTTGAGCATCCATGCCAGCTGTAGGCTCATCGAGCAATAAAATGTGGGGATTGCCTAAAAGAGCGAGGGCGAATCGCACGCGTTGTTGCTCGCCACCAGAGCATTTTCCTACTGGGCGGTGCAGGATCCGGTCTAGGTCTGCTTGTTTGGCAACTTCTCCGATGGGAAGGGGATGGGGAAAGGTAGAGGAAATCATCTTTAGGGTGTCCAAGACTGTGAGCTCGGGTAGCAGGCCACCGGTTTGCAGCACGGCGCCAATCTGTGCCGCGCGGATCGCGGTGTGCGGTGTGTGTCCAAGCACGGAAACGCTGCCGGAGGTGGGTGTGGTGAGCCCGAGGATGAGGTCAAAAAGGGTGGTTTTGCCTGCTCCATTGGTTCCTAGTAGGCCTACGATCTCGCCTTGGGCGATGCTGAAGGAAATTTCGCTGAGCGCATGGACGGGATGGGAGGATCTCGTGGCGAAGGTTTTACTGACTCCGGATACGTCTATAGCCAGCGGTTGTGCGGTTGATGGATCTGTAGTTCTCATACCTGGAAAGTATCCGTAGCCAGCAAAAATGATGAATAGGATCTGTCAGCACATTTTCATGACAAGTGTCATGACGCGGTAAGGTAGGAAAGTGCTTACTACTCTCGCAGCGGCTACTGGACTATTCGTGGCCACCAACATCGATGACATTGTGGTGTTGTCCCTCTTCTTCGCCCGTGGAGCTGGACGCAAGGGCACGACGCCCGCGATTCTGCTAGGTCAGTATTTGGGTTTTCTCGGCATACTAGCGGCCTCTGCCGTTGTCGGGCTGGGCTTTAATGCTGTTTTGCCTGAGGAATTGATTCGCTACTTTGGTCTCATTCCATTGTTTTTAGGCCTATGGGCAGCGTGGCAAGCATTCCGGGGTGAGGACGACGATGAGGACGTTTCGGGTAAAAGGCTGAGCGCCCTGGTGGTAGCCGGGGTGACTTTTGCCAACGGTGGCGACAATATCGGCGTCTATGTACCAGTGTTTACCACCTCTACGCCGGCTGAGGTAGCGATCTATTGCGTGGTCTTTTTAATCCTCGTGGCGCCCCTAGTGCGGGCAGCGCGGTTTGTGGCCACGCGGCCGGGCATTGCAGAAGCACTGGAAAAGTGGGAAAGCGTGCTGTTTCCCACGGTCCTCATTCTACTGGGAATTGCGATCTTGCTTGCAGTGTAAACGCGGAATAGAAAAAGCCGGCACCTTCACGGTGCCGGCTGAATATTTGTCGGGCTAACAGGATTTGAACCTGCGACCCCTACACCCCCAGTGTAGTGCGCTACCAAACTGCGCCATAGCCCGCCGTCGAACTGTGCGACTTGTCTAGATTACATCAGTAGGATTCTACTGTGAAATTTGGGGTGTAACCTGCGCTAAAACTCGCCGCTGGAGTACACCCAAGCGCCGCCGACGCGGCGAAACGAGGAACGCTCGCGTTGTGAGCCAACGGCCGCGCCTTTATAAAAGGCCTCAAACTCCACCACGCCGGAACTATCGAGCAATCCGCCTGCTTGGGTGTCCAGGATATCGAGGCGATAAAACCGGACGGGAGAATCAGCCAAGTCGAGTGTTACAGGGCGAGTATCGGGATCCCACGTACGGAGGAGATAGGCTTCGTCTCCAGTAACAAAGGCGCTAAAGCGCGAGCGCATGAGCGCCTCCGCAGTGGGGGCGTTGGTGCCGGCATGGTACTTGCCACAGCACTCGCCGTAGGTCAGGCCGGTGCCGCACGGGCAGCGGCGCGAGGGATCAAAGGCTGCCATTAGTGCGCGTCCACGTCCACGATGGTGACGTTGCCGAGCATGCGCTCAACATCGGTGTCCTTCGCGGCAGAGCGCAGGTCGGACTTTTCTTCCGCTGACAGTTTTCCGGCAAGCTCGATGCGGCGTTCGAAGCTAGCGGGGCCGGTTTGGGTGATGCTCACGTGGACGTCGTCAAGCGCAAGCCTCTTGCCGGCATCCTTGATTGCTTGGGTGGCGGCCGTAGCCAGCGCGGACATAACAAGGCCCTCTGCGGTAAAGCCCTTACCCTTGCCGCCATTCTTCTTCGTGCGGTCGGCACTGAGGTTGTGGTCATTATGGCGGACGACCACGCCGAATTTGGTGCCGGTGGCCGGCTGCGCAACGGCGGCGTCGGTTCCTACTTCCTCCGGGCGGTAATCAGGAACGATAAACTGCTCGGCCCACGCACCGATGAGATCCGCAGCGCGGGCTGCCGTGCCCTGCTTGGTGAGCAGATGATCGGTCTTGTCCAGGGAAACCAAGGATTTGGGGTAGCGCGTGAGCAGGAAGATATTTTGCGCATTGTCTATGCCCACCGTCTGGTCAATGGGTGAGTGCAACACCATCAACGGCTTGCGGAGCTTGGGCAGGTACTCCTCGGGGTTAGTATCTGCCAAGTCCTCGAGGAACTTGCGGGAAATGATAAGGCCGCGGCCGCCGAGGATGACTTCCACCTCGCCGTTGGCGTCGACCTCGCCGATCTTGTCCGCATAGTGAAGCACGGAGTGGGCAGGATCAAAGGGCGCGCCAATGGTGGCTACCGCCTTAAGTGATTTCATGGTGGTGGCCGCCTTCAATGCAGCGGCGCCACCGAGCGAGTGGCCCATGAGCAATTGTGGGGCAGAGTAGTTCTCCGTCAGCCAGGCGGCAGCGGCATGGATATCATCAACATTTTGGCTAAAGGTAGTATCGCCAAATTCTCCGGCGGACTGGCCAAGACCGGGAAAATCGAAACGCAAAGTGGCGATGCCGAACTCGGTGAGCTGCTTCGCGGTGCGGGCAGCACCGGGAGTGTGGCGCGAGCCGGCGAAGCAATGGGCAAAGATGGCATAGGCGATCGGGGGAGAATCCGGGAAGTCGATGGTTCCGGCCATCTCGGTTCCCCGGCTCGAAGGCAGCTTAACATTGACGGATTGCATGAGAACTACAATAACGGGCCTCTTACCCGCAAGCCATACCAGGTTGACTACAGTCGATAGGAGCAATCCAAATAAGGAGGATGAGGTATGGGCGCGTTCGATTGGTTCTGGAAAGCAATGGGCTCGCAAAGCGAGCGTAACGATAAGAAATCCAAGGCCATCGTGGGTTCAGCCGATGAAGCGGCTCGGGCATTGGGCCAGCAAGACGACGCAGCTGTAGCCCAAGCTGCACGCGATGCCGTTGCAGGCGGCGAGATTGCGGATAAGGCGCAGTTCCTCGCGGCCCTAGCAGTAGCGTGCGAGCGCACCCTAGGGATGCATCCCTTCAATGTGCAGTCCCAAGCCGTGCTGCGCCTGCTTACCGGAGACGTCATCCAAATGGCCACCGGCGAAGGCAAAACTTTGGTGGGTGCCATGGCGGCTACGGGTTTCGCGTTGACTGGCAAACGCGTCCACGTGGTCACCGTCAATAACTATCTCGCCGCCCGCGACGCCGAATGGATGCGCCCTGTCGTGGAGTTCTTTGGCTTAAGCGTTGCCTCGGTGACGGAGGGCATGACACCGGACGAGCGCCGCGCTGCCTATGCACAGGATATTATCTACGCACCGGTCAACGAGCTGGGCTTTGATCTGCTCCGCGATAACCAAATTACCGACCGCTCCCACACGGTGCAGGCCGCCGGCGACGTTGCCCTCGTGGATGAAGCCGATTCCGTCCTAGTGGATGAGGCTCTTGTGCCCCTAGTGCTGGCCGGTAATCGGCCAGGTGAAGCACCCACCGGGCACATCACCAATGTGGTATCCCGCCTGCGCGAGAAGCTGGATTACTCCATCTCTGAGGACGGCCGCACCGTTCAGCTGACCGAGAACGGTGCCCGCCGCGTGGAGCAGGAATTGGGCATTGATTCGCTCTATTCGGAGGAAAATATCGGCACCATCTTGGTGAAGGTCAACCTCGCCCTGCATGCCAAGGCCCTGCTTATCCGGGACATCCACTACATCGTGGTCGATGGCAAGCTGCAGCTTATCGACGCCTCCAGGGGCCGCGTTGCCGACCTACAACGCTGGCCTGATGGGCTCCAAGCGGCAGTAGAAGCCAAGGAAGGCCTAGAGGTTTCCGAAGGCGGACGCATCCTCGACACCATCACGCTGCAAGAACTTATGCGACGTTACCCACTTGTGTGCGGCATGACGGGTACCGCGGTGGAGGCGACCGATCAACTGCGGCAGTTCTATGATCTTCATGTATCCGTGATCGACCGCAATAAGCCGCTGCAGCGCTTTGATGAGCAAGACCGCATTTTTGCGACCGTCGATGATAAATCCGCCGCCATCGTGGAGGAAATAGCCACCATTCACGCCACGGGGCAACCCATCCTTGTGGGCACGCAGGATGTCGCCGAGTCGGAAGATCTGGCAGAGGCCTTGCGCGAGCGGGGCATTGACGTCAATGTGCTCAACGCCAAAAATGATGAGCAGGAGGCACAGATCGTTGCCGAGGCCGGCGATATTGGACGCGTTACCGTCTCTACGCAGATGGCCGGGCGCGGCACCGATATTAAGCTGGGCGGTGCTAAAGAAGCTGACCATGATGCAGTAGCGGAGTTGGGTGGCTTGGCGGTTATCGGTACCTCCCGCCACCGCACCGCCCGCTTGGATAACCAGTTGCGCGGACGTGCAGGCCGGCAGGGCGATCCGGGCCTGTCCCTATTCTTCGTCTCCCTTGAGGACGATGTGGTCCAGCAAGGCGGCGACGGCGAGACTGTGCGTGCTCAACCGGCAGAAGATGGGCGCATTGAATCCAAGCGAGTAAGTGATTTCGTGGCACACTGCCAGCGCGTGACCGAGGGTCAACTACTCGAAATTCATGCCCAGACCTGGAAGTATAACCAGCTCCTAGCCGATCAGCGCATCATTATTGATGAGCGCCGAGCCAAGCTGTTGGATACAGATCAGGCCTGGCAGGAACTAACCCAACGTGCTCCGGAGCGTGCAGCAGAGCTATCAGAGGTTCCAGAGGAAGCCCGCATCAAGGCCGCGCGCGAAATTATGCTGTATCACTTGGACTTGGCCTGGGCCGACCACCTAGAGCTCATGGACGATGTGCGCGAGTCGATCCATCTGCGCGCCATCGCCCGAGAGACTCCCATCGACGAGTACCACCGCATTGCGGTGAGGGAGTTTAAGGACTTGGCTCAGAGGGCCGTCGACAAGTCTGTGGAGACTTTCCGTACAGTGCTTATCGATGCCGCCGGGGCACACCTCGATGACGCCGGTCTCGCTCGTCCGAGTGCTACATGGACTTACATGGTGTCCGATAACCCCCTTGCGGGCAAGGGAAATTCCGTGCTGAGCGGCATCGGAAACATTTTCCGGTGAAATTATTCCCCACGAAGGGGTCACGGACTCACATGAGTCGCTAGTATTGTTATAAGTAACTCGTAACTAATCCCCGGAGGTAACAATGAGGGAGAACACCGGAACCCCGGAACCACAGGTAGAGACCACATCTGTATTCCGCGCAGACCTGCTCAAGGAGATGGAAAACGGCGCGAATGGCAATGATGCTACCGTTGCCGGCACCGACAACCTGGCGGAAGGTCAGGCCCTCCTCGTGGTAAAGCGTGGCCCGAATGCGGGTGCCCGCTTCTTGCTGGATCAAGCGACTACTACCGCCGGCCGCCACCCCGAGGCAGACATTTTCCTCGATGACGTTACGGTGTCCCGCCGCCACGCGGAGCTTCGCAAGAATGATGACGGCAAGTTTGAGGTAGTTGATGTGGGATCCCTGAACGGAACCTACGTTAACCGCGAGCCCCGCAACTCCCAGGTGCTCGAGGTAGGAGACGAAATCCAGATTGGCAAGTTCCGCTTGGTTTTCATCGCTAACCAGAGCTAATTTTTTACGTAGACTAGCCGCGCTTCCTTACTAGGAGGGGCGGTGTAGTCTACTTATGGCACGATAAGAACTTTCAGTACCCCTAAGAGATAGACACAGTGAGCGCAGCAGATTCTTCGGCAGCAGCAGTACGCCGCACCAGCCCTAAAGCTAAGAAGCCAAAGACCATGTCCATTGGCGTGGTTTTGGAAACGCTGAATCAGCAATTCCCAGATGTCACGGTGTCTAAGATTCGCTTCCTCGAATCTGAGGGGCTCATCAGTCCACAGCGCACGGCCTCTGGCTATCGCCGCTTCACCCAAGAAGACGTGGACAGACTGCGGTATATTCTCACCACTCAGCGCGATAACTATACGCCGCTGAAGGTTATCCGCGAGCAGCTAGAAGCCATGGATTCCGGCCAGGTGACCGCCATTGTTTCTGCGGGAAATGCAGAAACCCTACTCTCGCCGCAGCAGTTTAGGGCCCCTGTGGTCACGCGCCTGACCGATGTAGAGGTAGCTACCCAAGCTAGTGCCAGCGAAGATGATGTAGCTTCCTTGGTTAAATATGGCCTCATCCGCCCAGATGCCGCAGGATTTTTCAATACCGACGACGTAGCCATTGTCTCTGCCGCGGTGGCCCTCAAAGCTTTTGGTTTTGGCGCCCGTGAACTCAAGTCCCTGCGTAATAACGCCCGCCGGCAGGCTGATTTGATTTCCCAGGCGGCAGCTCCCGTGGCACACTCAAACTCTGATACCGCGCATCAGAAAGCAGAGGAAATCTCCCAGCAAATGACCGCTCTAGTGGTCTCCTTGCACGCAACTCTGGTGAAGTCGGATCTGCGCGACGAATACCACTCCTAATACACACGTAATCCCGCGTTTGTGGGAGAGTGGTATTTATGAGTGATGTATCCCTAGAGTTTCACGGTATCCACCAGGTAGGCCCCGAAGACGATGTGTGCGCTGTGCTGCGCTGGCCGGAAGAGAACCGGTTGATCCCCGTGTGGATCTCCCCGATTGAAGGCATGCAACTAGCTGCCGCTTTAGACGGCCACCAGCCTAATCGTCCCACCTCGCACGATCTTATCTGCGAGGTACTAGAGGGCACTGGCGGGGTAGAGGCCATTGAAATTGCCAACTACCACCAGGGAACGTTCATGGTAGATATTAAGGCTCCGAACGGAGAGGTTTATGACTCTCGGTTGAGCGACGCACTTGCCGTATCCGAATATTTCCACGTCCCCATTTCAGCCGAGGCGGATCTCCTTGCCCAGGTTTCCGTATATGCCAGTGATGCAGACGTGAAAGAGTACTTCGACCTGGAAATTTCCACCCACGCCGCAGGCGATAATCTACCAGCCAGCGAAAACAATGATTCCTCGACCTCGGCGTCGGGAAATGCCCAGGCAGATGCGGATTTTGAAGCCATGATGAGGTCTTTGGGTATGGAGGAAAAGGATTTCCTATCGGGGGATGACGACGAAAAAAGTTAATGACACGCGTGTGACTAATGGTGACAATGGGGTTTGAGAAGTCTAAAGTTGTACTTGACAGTTGAGCAAGCAGCGCTTGACGGGCGTATGCGCTTGGCTTTTAATTGATCTTTAGAACTTCCAACAAACCCCATTGGAGTAATTACGTGAGCATTAACGAGGACTCCCAGTCCGAATCCACCTACGTACAGGAATCGCTTTTTGACGTCGGACCCGACGAAGAGGTGGGCTACCGCGTTCCCATCGCTTGCCAAGTTGCCGGCATCACCTACCGCCAGCTGGACTATTGGGCACGCACCAACCTGGTCAACCCTTCCATCCGCACGGCGCGCGGCTCCGGCTCCCAGCGCCTGTACTCCTTCAAGGATGTACTGGTGCTCAAGATTGTGAAGCGCCTCCTGGATACCGGCATCTCTCTGCAAAATATCCGATTGGCAGTTGAGTCCCTGCGGGATCGTGGTGTGAATGACCTAGCAGAGCTCACCCTCGTATCCGACGGCACTACCGTTTATGAGTGCCGTTCCAACGATGAGGTCATTGACTTGCTCGCCGGCGGCCAAGGCGTCTTCGGCATTGCAGTTCCGGGCATCTTGAAGGAGCTGTCCGGCACCATTTCTTCTTTCCCTTCGGAACGCATCGAAGACTTCGCCGAAGACAATGTAGTCGGCCTCGACGAGTTGGCCGCTCGTCGCAAGCGCAAGAGCTCCTAGGCTCGTCCACACAGAATCCACCCTCCTTCCCAGCTCACGGGGAAGCAGGGTGGATTTTTGATCTCTATCGCAATGAGTGCACCATCCAAGACAGTCTATTCCGCGCTGTGTGGCCTCGCGGGATCGAAGTCGAGCCCAGGCTTAGTACCCGAGCCGACTCTGTGTTTAGATCTGGTGCAGTGCCCGTAGTTCCGCGGTGTAGGAGAGCACTAGTCACAATAAGCCGACAAGAAAGGCACCGAACGAGGCGTCGTTCGGTGCCGTAGGCAAGGAAGAGTTGCGTATTAGACTCCTGCGGCCTTATTAATTGCTCCAGAGACCGTCGCTTCATCGGCTGAGTCAACAGAGGTGAAGCTATCAGCCGCGGACTTCAGTGCGGCATCGACATTGCCTTCACCGACATGGACGACGCTGAGGGAAACGTCCTTGGAGGCGGCGTCTTTAAGAGCGGACGTGAATTGCGCGTCACCCATGTCCTGCTCGGTACCAGTAGTTACCACGACCACGCGTGCCTTGTCGCCAGTTCCTGCGGCTTGATCGGCGGCATTGGCGATAGCTGCTACAACGGCGCTGCGTGTTTGTGGAACACCGCCAGTTCCAAAGCCACTGAGCGTGCTGGATACAGCGTTGCCATCACCAAAGCCTAGGTTTTGTCGGAAGCCAACCGTGGCGGTCTCGGAGATAGGAGAGGAGTAGTTCCACAAAGAAACTGCTCCGCCGTCAGCGGCTAGGTCAGAAGCAGTGGTGCCCAAGGCTTCGGATACAGGGCCGTACATCGGCGCCATGGCCGTAGAGGTATCCAAGAGCAGGAGCGTATTTGCCGCCATCGTCACATCGGGCTTGGGAGCTGCTGCGGAACTCGTCGCTGGAGCGGAGCTCTTCGGGGAAGAACTCTTGGGGGCAGCGGAGGTGGAAGCACTGGAAGCAGCTGTCGTACTGGTCTCCGGTGCGTCCTCGGTGCTGCTTTCCACTGCGGCGGGTGCGGCGGAGTCTTCGCCGTCGTCGTTGCCTGCGCCGCGCAAAAGGAAGACCACCAAGGCAATTATGGCCAGCAGCGCGATAATAGCCACCGCAATAACCCATCCCGCTACTGCGAAGCTATTTTTCCCGTTTGAATGCCGTGCCATGTGGTGTCTTCCTCCCAAACAAACTGCCGTTGTTAGTGGCTCATTCTAGCGGGGCAAGTGCTTGATCTATCACAGCGACAAGCCGGTCTCGCAGTGGTTTAGCTGTGAGCGCCAGCGTTCGTTGCCTCGAGACGTACTCGGCCTTGCCCTCAGGGGTCTCGATGGGTACCACGCCAAGTCCCCAATCACGGCAGTCATAAGGAGATGCCTCCATGTCAAGGATGCGCGCTTCAATCGCCAAATCCAGACATTCAAGGAAAAGTTCGCCTGGTACGAGAGGCCCCAGCTTCCAGGCCCACTTATATAGATCCATCGTGACGTGTACGCAGCCTGCCTGGTCATTGTCGGGCTGATCTTCACGATGCAGGACAGTGAGGTTAAGAGGGCGAGCAGGAGGGGTAAAGAACCGGAAGGCATCATAGTGAGAACACTTAATTGAGTGCTCATCGACAACCCGGTTGGTGCCGTCCGCACCGAGCCGCAAGGGCAGCGAATGACGCGGGGAATCTGTGTGGTAGACCATTGCCCATTCATGCAGACCGAAGCAGTCAAAGTGGACCGGATTGGTCGCGGAACGCCGAAGCAGATTGGAGATATAGCGAACCGAGTCACCACGACGCTCTAGAAAGCTGGCGAGGTCGACGGTGATGCCTTCTGAGGTGGCGTAATAATCCCGCCATTCAGCGTGCGGAGGAGTGCCTGCTAGCGCAGTTCCTACACCCGGGTGCCAGCGCTTAAGGTGAGAAGGACGTACGGGGTAGTACTCAAAGAGAAAATCGAAAACAGGGTGGTAGCTGCCAGGATGCCGGAAGCGCTCCAAGCGGTCTGTGGCTTGCTTTTCGTGTTCATGCTGTTGAGCACTCCAGTCCTCAGGGCTCAAGATGCGCATGAGCGTTTACCTCCTTGACTTAGCGGCGTCGGCGGCGGGCGACTTTGCCGCCTGAGCGGCGGCGTTGAGAGTTGGACTTCTTGATAGATTTCGCCGGTTTCTGGGGCGCGCTCTGCCCGGGTGGGGGAAGGGCAGGGCCATTGGGCTTGCGAGCGCCCGTAATCTCCTTAAGGATCGGTGCGCCAGCAGGATTGTCACGGTGAGAAATATCGTGCTCCGTAGCTGTGACCCCGGCTTTCTTAATGAGAGCGGCTACTTCTTTGCGTTGTTCATCCATGACCAAAGTGATCACGGTACCCGCAGCACCACCGCGTGCCGTGCGGCCGGCGCGATGGAGATAGGCTTTGTGCTCTGCGGGCGGATCGACGTGAACGACGAGTGAAACGTCCGCAATATCGATACCGCGGGCGGCAATATCGGTGGCGACCAAGACCGGAATGCTGCCATCGGCGAAGCCTTCGATTGCGCGGGTACGCGCGCCTTGGCCTTTATCGCCATGCAATGGATAAGCGTTGATGCCAGAGCGACGCAATTTCTTGACCTGCCTGTCCACGCCGTGCTTGGTGCGCATAAACATGATGGTTTTGCCTTGGCGGGCAGCGATGCGCAGCACCACCTCGTTGCGGGCGGGACGCTCGCCGACGAAAAAGAGGTGATGGGACATGGAATCCACTGCAGCTTGCACCGGGGCTGTGGAGTGGACCACCGGGTCATGGAGGAATTGCTCCACCAGCTTATTGACTTCGCCGTCAAGCGTCGCCGAAAACAGCAAGCGCTGGCCTTGCACCGGAGTTAGGCGCAGAAGCCTGCGTACCTGGGGCAAAAAGCCCATATCGGCCATCTGGTCGGCTTCATCCAGTGCAGTAATCTGGACCGCATCCAACTGCAGCTTGCCCTGGTCAATGAGATCCTGGGCACGGCCAGGGGTAGCAACAAGAACATCAACGGGGCGGGCGAGGGAGCGGATATGGTGATTAATGTTTACCCCGCCCACGACAGCGAGCACTCTTAAGCCCAGCGTTGCCGCAGGTTCATCAAGGCGCTGGTGAATTTGAGTAGCCAACTCGCGGGTGGGGGCGAGGATGAGCGCACGGGGATGAGCAGGCTTGGACGCGCCTGTTCCGGCAAGGCGGGCGAGCATAGGCAGGCCAAAGGTATAGGTTTTGCCCGACCCGGTTGGGCCGCGGCCGAGTACGTCTTTGCCTGCGAGGGCGTCGGGAATCGCGGCTTTTTGAATAGGAAACGGTTCGGTAATGCCTTGGTTGTGCAGAACGTGCACCAGGCGCTGGGGAAGGCCGAGATCGGCAAAAGTAGTCATCGCTTTCCCATCCTATCGGCAGCGTGTCGGATCGCCGCATTCAACGGGAAAGACCTGCTCGGAAACGTGATTGGGGCCCCGAAGGGCCCCTGAACACGTCACTGCGAATCTAGTCGGTCTGGGTCAGGCTGCGGTCACCGGACCACTCAATGTGGAAGGTGCCCGGCTTGTCGGTGCGCTTGAAGGTATGGGCGCCGAAGAAATCGCGCTGGCCCTGAATGAGAGCGGCCGGCAGGCGCTCGGCACGCAGGCTGTCGTAGTAGGAGAGGGACGACGCAAAGACCGGTGCCGGAAGTCCCAGCTGGGTAGCGGCGACGACCACGCGGCGCCAAGGGTCGATGAGGTCTTCCAGCTCGCCCTTGAAGTAGGGATCGAGGATGAGGGCGGGCAAGTCCGCGTTATTGTCATAGGCTGCCCGGATGCGATCCAAGAACTTGGCGCGGATGATGCAGCCGCCGCGCCAGATGGTTGCTAGATCGCGCGGGTCAACGTCCCAACCAAATTCTTCGGATCCTGCCTTAATCTCGTCAAAGCCCTGGGAGTAAGCAATGAGCTTGGCGGCATAGAGCGCGCGGCGCACATCCTCGATGAACTCGGCCTTGTCCACGTCCAGGGCCTTGATGGTGCCGGCGGGAAGCTGGCCTTCTTGGGCGGCGCTGCGCTGCGCGGTGGAGGAGGACAGCGCGCGGGCGAAGACGGATTCGGCAATACCGGTAATCGGAACGCCGAGCTCCAATCCATTGATGGCAGTCCACCGGCCGGTGCCCTTCTGGCCGGCGGCGTCCACGATGACGTCTACAAGCGGGGCGCCAGTCTCCGGATCCTTTTGGGCCAGAACCTCGGCGGTGATTTCAATGAGGTAGGAATCAAGGTCGCCGGAGTTCCATTCGCGGAATACCTCTGCGATTTCGGCCGGCTCCATGCCTGCGCCATAGCGCAGCAGCTGATAAGCCTCGCCGATGACCTGCATATCGGCGTACTCGATGCCATTGTGGACCATCTTGACAAAGTGGCCGGCGCCGTCCGGACCAATGTGGGTTACACACGGGGTGCCATCCACATTCGCAGCGATGGACTCAAGAATCGGGCCGAGGGTCTCCCACGACTCCTTGGGGCCGCCGGGCATGATGGAGGGGCCATTGAGCGCGCCCTCCTCGCCGCCGGAGATTCCGGCGCCGACGAAATGCTTGCCGCGGGCGGCTACGTCCTTCTCGCGGCGAATGGTGTCAGTGAACAAGGCATTTCCGCCGTCGATGATGATATCGCCATCATCCATGGCCTCGGCCAGCTGATCGATGACCGCATCGGTGGCCTTGCCAGCCTTGACCATGATGATTGCCTTGCGTGGGCGCTCCAAAGAAGCCACAAAGTCCTCGATGGATTCCGAAGGCACGAAGTTGCCTTCTTCACCGTGGGTCTCAATGAGCGCATGGGTCTTTTCAGGGCTGCGGTTATACACCGCTACGGTATTGCCGTTGCGGGCAAAGTTACGGGCCAAATTAGAACCCATGACCGCCAATCCCACGACGCCAATCTGAGCAAGTTCATTCTTATCAGTCATGCTGCCTATCCTACGTCACTAGGATGCGAGGCTGGCATCAATGGCTAGGCTGGTGGACTATGTCGGATACGCAGAAACTCAATGACTTGCTCCACCTCGCGCACACGCGAGTGCTCAATGCAGAAGAACTGGAGTCTCTCAATGCCTTAAACGGCGGCCTTGCGGCATTGCTAGGACTGCAGTTCACCTACGTGGGCCCGCGCGAGGCCCGGGCGACACTGCAGGTGCTGCCGGAGCATCACCAGCCCTGGGGAGTAGCCAACGGCGGGTTGTATTGCTCTATCGCAGAAACCGTGGCCTCCATTGCCAGCGTGGCGGCTGCCGACGCTCCCGCGGTCGGCGTCAATAACTCCAGCGACTTTATTCGATCCACAGGTGAGGGCGAGTTAGAAGCCGTGGCTACGCCAGTGCAGCTAGGCGGCCGCACCCATGTGTGGAGCGTCGAGATGCGGCAAGGCCGCGAGCTTATCGCCCGCACCACCTTGCGCACAATGATTCTGCGCTAGTTTACCCGAGCGGCGGTAAAAGACATGCCGTGGGCGGAAAGCCGCTGCAGATAAGGCTTTCCAAGTCCGGTGGCCGGGGTGAGTACGCCGCCTGCGCGGTTAGTACCGGAGCGCGAATCGAGCAAGCAGAGCGCAGCCTGGCTCAGCATCATGGCGGTGACTTCATAGCCTGGGTCGCCTTGTGCTGACACAGTTGCTCGCCAGCGTTCGCCATCTTCGGTAATGCCGTGGTGGCTGACTTGGAAATGCGCACCGCTAGGTCCGGGTGTGGGCAGAACCTTTTCCACCAGTGGGCGCAGGCGCGACTGAGTGCCATCAAAAAGTAGCTTGGTGGCGAGCGCCAGCCCATAGGCGCGTGCGCGACCGAGAAGACCGGTGCCAGCCCACCATGCTTCCTTGTAAAACAGGCGTGTGCCCCACGCGCGCCCCAGCAGAGCGTTAGAGCGGCGCACCACGCGGGTATTGAACATGGACATGAAAAAGGGGCCTACCCAGCCCACACCGTCGACTTCTTTAATTTCGAAGTCCTTCTGGAGGCCGTCTAAGCGTGGCCCGGCCTTGGGATCCGGGTCCAGGGAGTAAGGATTGTGCAGGTTGCGGGCTACCTCTTTATCCGCGTGCGCGGCATGCGAGACCTGCAGGGAAGACTCGATGGTGCCCGGAGAGATTCCGCCTTTGAGCTTGTCGACGACCATCTGTACTCGTGCAAACGGCTTTCCTGCCGCCTGGTAGAGATTGAGCATGCCAATATCTGAGGGCACGGAATCAAAGCCGCAGGAGTGAACGATGCGCGCACCCGTGGATTGGGCGGTGGCGTGGTGGGAATCGATGCTGCGGCGAATAAAGGGAACCTCACCGCAGAGGTCAACATAGTCCACGCCATGGCGCGCGCAGGCGGCAACGACGTGGCCGCCATACAGGCTGTAGGGGCCGACCACGGTGATAAGCACCTTGGTACCTTCCACCATGCGCTCCACAGCGGCGGCATCATCGGCGGCGGCGATGGCGATGTCCCAGTGCGGATTGAGTTCATCGCGCAGCGCGGCTAGCACCGGTCGGTTCCGGCCGGCCAGAGTCACAGAGGGCGCGTTAATCGAGGCAAGGTAGCGCGCCACCAATTGGCCGACCAGCCCGGTAGCGCCATAAACAGTGATATCGCTCATAGCGCACCAGCGTACCGGAGGGATTAGAGCCAGTGGTTCTTTCGGAACCAAGCCCACAGGCCCACAACGACCAAGATCATGATGATAATCGCCATGGGGTATCCCAGCGCCCAGTGTAGCTCCGGCATAATGTCGAAGTTCATGCCGTAGATACCCGCCACCAGGGTAGGCGCGGCCCACATGCCTACGACCGCGGAAATGGTGCGCATATCCGAGTTCTGTTGCATCGTTACCTTGGCTACCGAGGCGTCGATAAGCGAGGTAAGGCGCTCATCGAAGCTGGATACTTGGTCCTTGACCACGAGCTCATGGTCGTTGACATCGCGCAGGTAGGAGCGCAGTTGCTTTGAAATTAGATCCTTGTGGTCCGAGACCATGGATTTCAGTGCCACCGAAAGTGGGTCAATGGCATGCTTCATCTCCAGCACCTCACGCTTGAACATGTAGATGCGGTCTACATCAAACTTGAGGTTCGGGGTAAAGATTTCTTCTTCCAGCTCATCGACCTCGATACTGATAAGGCGGGAAATCTCCGAGTAGCGGTCCACCATCATGTCCAGGATCTTCCAGGCCATGGCCACTGGGCCGAGCTCCACCAAGTCCTGCTCATCTTCCACCGTATATGCCAGGTTGGGCAGCTTTGCCCCGTGGCGGACGGTGATGATGAAGTTGGAGCCCATAATCATCTGGATCTCGCCGGTAGAAATGATCTGGCGCTTATCCGTGACCTCATCATGATCGCGGTAGTTCACCGAACGCGCGACCACGAAGAGCTGATCATCGTAGCGTTCGAGCTTAGGGCGTTGATGGGCCATAACGGCGTCTTCTACGATGAGTTCGTGGATGCCAAACTGGGAGGCCACTTTGGTCATCTGGGACTCATAGGGCTCATGCAGGCCTACCCAAATAAATCCGCGGCCGTATTCCTCAATGGCTTCCAGCGCGGAGCTGGTGGAATACTCCCCGGGAAGCGCCTCGCCATCCACAAAGACGCGGCAATGTTCGATGGCGCGCTCCGGCGGTACCGCCAGGGAAGTGGGCTTACTAGGAGGCTCGGGTTTCTTGCGGCCCCTAAAGGGCGAAGGTACGGATGGCATCTTTTCAGCCTCCTTTGCGCGGTTGTGCGGGTATTTTCCCAATGGGCAGGCGGCGATTTTACGCAGCGGGTAAATCTTACACCGATGCCGGGTAATATAATCGAATCTATGCCTACGTGGAAAGAAGTAACCGAAGCTAATCCCGAGCACTCTCATAACTTTGCCCGCAAATGGAAGGTGCTTGCCGCACAGGGGAAAGACATTAATGGCGAGGCCCGGCTTATCGACGCCATGGTGGAGCGCAACTCCACCATCCTCGATGCCGGCTGTGGCACCGGCCGCGTCGGCGGCGAGCTGCTTCGCCGTGGCCATAGCGTTGTAGGCGTCGACGTAGACCCCATTCTCATCGAGCACGCTGAGCACGATTTCTCAGAGGGGCAATGGTTCGTGGGAGACCTGTGCGAGGAAGAGGTGCCAGAAGGTCCCTTTGATATCGCCGTGTCTGCCGGCAATGTCATGGGCTTTCTAGCAAAGGAAGGCCGCGAGCCCGCTCTGCGCAATATCTATAATTCTCTCAAGCCCGGTGGTCGCCTCGTCACCGGCTTCGGCGAGGGCCGTGGCTGGGAATTTTCTGATTTCCTCGACATGGCGCAGAAGGTGGGCTACCGAGTCGACTTCACTTTCTCCTCGTGGGACATGAAGCTCTTCTCGGAGCATTCCACCTTCTTAGTCGCCGTTCTTTCGCGCCCTGGGTCGGACTTGCTGGCCTAAAAGCGCCTATCGGCTTGGTCGAAGAAGTCGACCTCATGGTGGCTGGCGGTGATATAGGCGCGCTCGGCCCGGAGGCGGGTGCACTCATCCGCCCCGGCGAGGGCTTGTTCGACGATGTCGAGGCTCGCGCGAACCCCGTTAAGGAAGTCCTCGCCGCCGTACATGGAGAGCCATGAGTGATAGGGGTGTTCGGGGGAATCAAATTCTGCGAGGTGGAGGCCTACTTCTGCATATAGCCAGTAGCAGGGCAGTACCGCCGCAGCGCCCACCACGTAGTCATCCGTGTGCGTCGAACGGATCAGGAAATCCGTATAGGCGCTAGTTACCCGGGAGGCTGCAGTCGTAATATCGCTCTCGAGCCAGCCCCGGTGCAGCTCGGCCTCCACCGCCAAGCAATCATGCGCTCCCTCAGCCCAGTGCAGTTGCTGTGCCGCTTCCGGGGCTTGGCTGGCGAGGCGAGCCAATGCCTTGGAATAAGCATTCAGATACTGGGCATCTTGGTCGAGGTAGAAGCCAAAGGCATCCTTTTCCAACGCTCCCGTGCCCAAGGCCCGAATAAAGGGCAGCGCCTTGATCGCCTCCCAGTGATCCCCGGCTAGGTTCCACAGGCGTTGCGTATGCGGGCCGGCCGCGGGAACGCGGGGCTGGTCGACGCTTTCCGGTTCTACCAGCTTGCCGGATAAGTACGGCTGAGGCAGGGTAGAGGCCGCCTGCATGAGACGCTGCGAGCGGTGCAGATGGTCCACGGGTCCGTGTCCCTTGCCCACGTGAAGCGCATCCGCATTAGCAATCGCCTCGTGCAGCCATTGGGTGGACCACGCCAGAGCTGCCGCGGGGCTATCGCCGGCTCCCAGGCGGGTGGCTAGGGCAGAAGAAAGGGAACAGCCAGTTCCGTGCGTATTCTTCGTGTCCACTCGGCTTGCGGCAACGCGGTGTACCAACCCATCCGCATTGACCACCGCATTGTCGGCGATGTCGGCATGAAGGTGCCCGCCCTTGACGACGACCGCGGTATTAGCAGCCTTTGCCCACTCCTTTGCCGTGGCAATCGCCTCTTCTAGGTCGCTCGCCTCGTCCGTCTGGGTAAGGACTGCCAATTCCTTCAAGTTCGGGGTGATGAGATCCACCTGGGAGCAGAGATCGCGCACGGCCTGTTCTGCTTCCTTCTCCAGCAGGCGATCTCCGCTGGTAGCCACCATGACCGGATCAAGTACCACGGGGACATCGTCCGGCAGGCGCCGCAGGAAGTCTGCGACCTTGGCGGTAATGGCGGCGTCGGCAAGCATGCCAATCTTTACCGCATCAATCTCCACATCGTCGATGACGGAGTCTAGCTGCTCCTGCAGAAAGTCCACCGGTGGTATGTGGACGCTGCGAACACCCTGAGTGTTTTGAGCCACCAACGCCGTCACGACGCTCATACCGTAGCCGCCTGCGGCAGAGATGGATTTCAAATCGGCTTGAATGCCGGCTCCGCCGGTGGGATCAGTACCGGCAATGGATAGTACTCGGGGATAGATGCCTTTAGCCATGGAAAGCCTCCTTAAGGTGGGCGGCGGCTGCTGCGGGGTCCTCGGCCGCCATGATGTCGCTGACTACGCAGATTCCGGCAAACTCGCTGCCCGCCAGCTCGTGCGCATTATGGGTCTTGATTCCGCCGATGGCGACGGACTCGATGCCACGCTCACATGCGGCGTGAGCGAGTGCTGCGGCCGCAGCCGTACCCATGCCGGCTGGGGCGTTTTTCTTCGTTGCAGTCGAATGCACGGGCCCGATGCCGATGACGTCTGGGCGCGCATCGTCCGCAATAGCAGCAAGCTCCTCGTTACTGCCGATGGATAAGCCAATAAGCTGTCCCTCACCCAGCTTCTCTCGGGCCTCGCGAAAAGCCATATCATCCTGCCCAATGTGCAGGTGGCAGCCGAGCTTTGCTGCCACCTCTACGCGGTCATTGATGAATAGCGGGACATCGCCCAGTACGTCAAGCAATTCGCGTGCGGTGCGCTCGATCTGTTCATCGCTAGCTTCCTTGTCCCGGAGCTGGACAACGGTAACACCGCCGCGTACAGCCTCCTGCACGATGGGGACCACGTTGTCTCGCCCGCCAGCCAGATCTGGATCGGTGACCAGGTAGAGCGTCCAGTCAATAGACACTTAAACCTCCTCTAGGTCAGTGAGCTTGACCAGGCCCTCGATATCCGCGGTCGGAACATCGTAGAGCGCATCCAGCCAAGCAACGGCAAAGGAGCCGGGGGCGTGGTGTTTTTCGGCGGCCACGCTACCTGCTGCGCCAACGTGCGCGTGGGCGGCGATAATCGCTTCGAAAGGATCCTCCCACGCTGCCAGATATGCGGCGCAGATAGCACCAAGCGAGCAGCCCGTACCGATGACGTTCTGGAGCATCGGGTGCCCCGATTCGAGGTAGACGGCACGCGTTGTATCGCCGACATGGACGATAAGATCCCGCGGGCCGGAAATAGCCACGACGGCGCCGGTATCCCGGGAAAGTGCTACTGCCGAGTCCAAGGCGGCTTCCACGCCATCGGTAGATTCGACGCCTCGGCCGCCCTGCCCGGTACCTGCGAGGGCGATGATTTCTGATGCGTTGCCACGAATTGCGCCCGGGCCAAGTGGCAGCACTTCGCGCATGAATTCGGTGCGTTGGCTCAGGCCGCCGGCGCCTACCGGATCGAGTACCCAAGGGGTTTGCGCGGACCTCGCCCCAGCGATGGCCTCGCGCATGCCGCCGTATTGCTCGGAGCTGGGCGTGCCGCAATTGATGAGTACGCCGCTGGCTACTTGCGCGAATTCGCGCGATTCCTCCGGCGTATCGACCATCGCCGGGCTAGCCCCGATGGCCAGCAGGGCATTGGCGGTGACGTTACTGACGACCCTATTGGTCAAACATTGAATAAGCGGCGTGGACTCGCGCACAGCGTCGTGTGCGCGCAGAAAAGCATAATCCACAACTATCCCTTCGCTAGTTCTAACTGAGTGCAGGTTCGATGGGTATTTCTCAGCCGCACCATGTGCGGCACCCCATGTTGCGTGTCTTAGCCTAACAAAGGTCACGGAAACTATGTGCGAAAATCGGCGTTCGGTCGCCCCAGCAGTGGCATCGCCGGCGCTAGCAGCAGATCGCCCAGGAAAATAAAAATCGCCGCCCAGAGCCTGCTTTGCAGCAGGTGGGGCGGCGATGCGAGCGAGGAGGTATTACTTCTCGTTCTTGTTAATGATATTGCGTGCGATGCGCTGCTGGGTGGTGATCTCCAGATTGCCGCGATCGCGGGAGAGGATATTGGTTGCCCAGTTAACCAGCACGGCCAAGCGGCTGCGCAGACCAATAACGTAGGTCAGGTGCAGGCCAAGCCATGCTACCCAACCGGCAAAGCCACCGAACTCGGTCTTGCCCAGCTTAACGACGGCGTTGAAGCGCTTGACGATGGCCATGGAGCCCTTGTCAAAGTAGTCGAAGGCTTCCTTCTCATTAGCGGTAGATTCCTCGTCCACCTTGGCCTGAATGAGCTTAGCGACGTGCGCGCCGCCCTGGATTGCAACCTGTGCCAGACCCGGCAGGCGGTTGAGGGAGATCATGTCACCGACCATGTAGACGTTATTGTGCTCGCCCACGGTCAGGTCCTCGTTCACGGAGACGCGACCTGCGCGGTCTGCCTCGACGCCAGCCTGCTCTGCAACCATCTTGCCCAGCGGGGAAGCGGCCACACCAGCAGACCAGATCTTGGTAGCACCCGTCAGGGTGGTCTCCTCCTCGGTCTTCATGTCCTTGTAGGTGACGGTGTCCGCGGTTACATCGGTCACCATAGCGTTCAGGTGCACCTGTACGCCTTCCTTTTCCAAGGTGCGCTGAGCCTTGCGGCCTAGGCGCTTACCAAATGGCGGCAGTACCTGTGGGGCGCCATCGAGCAGGTAAATCTTGGCAGAGGTGGTGCCGTAGTTGGAGTAGACATCGTTGAGGGTACGGTTTGCCAATTCGGCAATCTGGCCGGTGAGCTCAACGCCGGTTGGGCCAGCACCAACGATGATGAAGGTGAGCAGGCGCTCGCGTTCTGCGGGGTCGTCGGTAAGCTCAGCCTTTTCAAACGCCGAGATGATGCGAGAGCGCAGCTCCAAAGCATCGTCCAAGGTCTTCATGCCTGGGGCGAATTCAGCGAAGTGGTCGTTGCCAAAGTAGGACTGACCGGAACCTGCGGCGACAACCAGGGAGTCATAAGCATAGGTGCGGGAGAACTCGTCCTGCTCGGCGGTCACCGTCTGATCCGCCAGGTTGATATCAGTTACCTCAGCGTTGACGAAGTGGACGTTGTCCTGATCGCGCAGCAGCTGGCGGGTGGAAGGGGCAACCTCACCGGCAGAAATCATGCCGGTTGCTACCTGGTACAGCATCGGCTGGAACAGGTGGTGGTTCTTCTTATCGATGAGGGTGATTTCCACATCGGCGTTCTTCAGCTTCTGAACGGTGTTGAGACCACCGAAGCCGGCGCCAACCACGACGACGTGGTGACGGCCGCCGTTAGGACGATAAGGGGTATCAGTCATGGATTTAATGCGACCTTCCTTAAGAAAGCTAATGTTTAGTACCCATACAGTCTAAACACTTCAAACAGAACGCGCATACTTAATGACTGATAAACTTCCGCCGCTGCGTTGCGGTTTCCGTGGGAAGAACCGGCGCGGCTGTGCGGAGCGCCTAAACCGGGGTGCGCACAAAGCTGACTAAGGTTGTTCCAGATAGTGACTTCCTCCGCCCACCAAGGAGCGCACCTGGCATTATGACTTTTACCCGCCCTGAGCATTTGAGCTCTATCGATGCAGAATCCTGGCCCAATGTGGCTACGGTGCCCGCACCTCGTTGGCCTGGAATGAAAGCCCGCCGGGCAGAGGCTGAATTTGCCAAGGCCTGCGATGATGCCGGACTAGAACTAGACCTCGAAGCCGAAGGCGGACCAGATCTCAAGGTGGGGCATGATGCCTTGTTTGAGCGCATTGCCGCTAGCGGTTGGCTGGGATTTGCGGAAAGTTATATGGCAGGAGAGTGGACCGTTACCTCTTCCTCGCAGCTGGTAAAGGTGCTCGGCCGCCTATTGGGAGTGGGTTACCTTCCCAAAGCCAAGATGCTAGGTGCTGGTAAGTCGGAGCCAGGGGAGCTGCCTCTGGAATTGGTTCGGCTCTATGCCGGCGATGGATTAAGCCATGTAGGTGGGATATTTTCCAGTGGCGTACCGACCACCATTAGGGAAACGGTGGAAAGCTATAGCCCTAAGGCTGGGCGCAAGGAGCCGAAGAGCCACTTCGTCGATGTCACGACGCTGAGTGAGCCCACGAGTGTGGACAGGGATGACCTAGGAGATGCGCAGCGCCGCGCAGCGGATTGGCTGCTAGACGCTACCCGTACCGGCGCCGGAACCCACCTGTTGGTGTACCCGGCTGCCGGAATGCAGCCCGCGATGCGGGCGACTAAGCGGCGCGCTACAGTGGACGTTTTGACAAGTGATGTGGACCAAATGAGCCACATGCGCGAGGCCCTCGTATTCGAGGGAGCAGACGATTCCATCCATGTCGAGCGCATTCCCGGCGTCGTCCCGAACCCCAAGCAGTGGCACGGGCACTATGACGCCATCGTCACCGTAGAAAAGGTAGAACAACTCAGCGCTAGTGAGCGCAAGGAGTACATCCGCGCAGTCGACCGCTTCTTGACGCCTGATGGCCGGGCAGGAATCCAGTCCATCGTGGCGACCGAGTCGATGACTGAGGCCGGTAGGGCCTCGCTTCAGGCTTTGCGAGCCTATGTGTGGCCGGGGTTGGACTATCCGCTCACCACCGAGATGCACCAGCTAGTAGATAAGAACTCCAACCTGCGCATCGTGTCCGAAACACACGTGGGCACCCATTACCTGGAGTCCCTGCGCCAGCAGCGATCCTTTTTTGATGGGCACCTACGGGAGGCAGCGGCCGCTGGATTCGACCCAGTCTTCCGCCGCTTGTGGACCTTCCAATTTGCCCTCCGCGAGGCCCTTATGACGCTCGGGATGATTGACTCGGTGCAATTTGGGTTGGCCCACCGCAACCGCGGGGGCCGGCGTTAGGCGGCCGGCCGTAAGGCGGGCGGCCCTTAGGCCGGAGGCAGCTCGTCGAAGTTCTTCATCAGATCCGCGCTGGGCACAAAGAAATTGGTGCCTGTAAGCGCAGTGGAGAAGTCCAAGATGCGGTCGTAGTTTCCCTCCGGCTTGCCAATGAACATATTGCGCAGGCGCTCCATGACGTTTTCTGGGTCCTTGGCATAACCAATGAAGTAAGTACCCATCTCACCCGCGGCGAAAGAGCCAAAGACCATGTTCTCGCGGTAAATATCTTCCTCTAGGTCATTGAGGGCTACGTGAGAATTAGTGGGCTTGGTATCGTCATCCAACTCGATATCGTCGGCCTTGGTGCGGCCGATGACCTTTTCTTGCTCCTCGGTGCTCAGCTCGTTCCACTTGGCTAGGTCGTGGATATATTTTTGGACGGTGACATAGGAGCCACGGGGGTAGTCGGCGTCGTCGCCAAGCAGCACGGTATCTAAAGCCTCTTCGGCGAGGGGATTGGCGGTGCCATCCACAAAGCCCAGCAAGTCGCGCTGGTCTAGGTACTTGAAACCTTGGGTCTCATCGATCACCCTGGCGGCATCGCCCAGCTGATCCAGTACCTGGCGGGCCATCTCATGGCACAGGTCATAGTTATTTGCACGGAAGTGGAGAAGAATATCGCCTGGCGTGGCCGGGGCCTTATGCGCGGCGTCAATTGCCTCAAATTCCTTCAGGCGTTCCGGCATCGGTGCGCTGGTCAGACGCGGCCACATGGAAGCACCAATGCCGACTACGGTATAAAGCTCGCCTTCGTTGTAGCGGAAGTTAACGGACTTAAACAGTCCGGCAAACCCCGTGAGCATATCGCGAGTGGCTTGCTCGCCGCCGTCCTTGATTTCAAGGACGAGGAAGAGAGCTGCGCGGGAAGGCTTATCTACTACGTGCTGAATCGTCATGTTGTCGATTTTACGCACCCTGTGGAGATGAGGTCCGTTCGCCGGCTTGGAATCGCCCCTGATAGAGACCTGCTTGGCCGTTATATGCGCTAGTGTGCATTTTGGTTGAAAACTAACCGATAGCCGGGTGAGAAGATGTGGACATGGATACGAAGAAGCAGAAGAAAAAGAACCGCGCGGATCTTCGTATTGTTTGCGCGGAAAGACGATTCATATGATGAGTCTTTTGCAGGAGTTGCGCTGACGCGCGCTCAAGAAAAAGCGATGGGACAATGTGTAGACCGCTCAGGGGTAACCTGTTGGACTGAAGAGGCACACCTGCGTGGGTGGAAAGGTCCACTGGATGTAGAACACCATCCGGAAGTGGCTTAGAGAGTGTCCGATTCTTTGTGTGCGGAGGCTTGGTTTACAAGTAATCTGCGAATCGGTTGGGGTAAGCCACGGCTA
>NZ_JASOKQ010000021.1:0-38136 GCF_030216265.1 Corynebacterium sp. UMB0012 | reverse complement strand
AAAAGGCCCCATGAAGTAACTAACCGTGTACCCGCCCCGCAACACGCCGAACGGACACACATTCTGCTACTTAACCCCGATCACGGCGCAAGCAAAACTGGTTATAACCTACCCCCAGACCATTGGACTCGTCCGTGCAGTTAGCCGCGTCCTGCCAATGAAACCAGGGTTAAGACCACCGCGAAGTTGCGCAAAACCCTTCCTGCCCTGCACATGCAGGCATAGACTGCAAGTACAGCAGAAAACAAACAGAAAGGAGAGCGGGTGACAGAAAGCGAAACGCACCACAGCCAAGGCGCACAGCCCGAAAGCATAGCCAGGTAGTAACGCTATAATCCACAACTTCCTTCCCACCAACGTTTGTACGAAGTATAGGAGCCTGCAGCATATGCACTTCGACGCACAGCGCCATCCCGAGTCCTACTAGCACAGCGTTCTCGGCCACGGACTATCCACAGATTGCTTGCGGAATAACCACTGATTCGATCCGCACCTCGGCCACGAAGAACCCTCACTGCAGTACCGGACTCGGGAATTTTTGCGTTTTCCTTCGCCTGCCCTCAAAACCGTCGTTGACCGCGCGATTTGTGCTGAATTAACCCATCGTTTACTCTTAACAAGTCCGCAACGCACAGCGTGCGATTGCTGCGAACGCGCCCCGTTCGTCTAGCGGCCTAGGACGCCGGCCTCTCACGCCGGTAACACGGGTTCAAATCCCGTACGGGGTACCAACGGAAAGCTGCGAGCCACTTGGTTCGCAGCTTTTTCTTTGCCTGCCTCAGGCATGGTGTTCGGTCTGGCGTTATGTAGAGCCAGTTCGAAACCGCAGGCTAGGAATTTCGCCTAGCGGTCAGAACATAGAACTGAATCAAAATTGGGTAGAGATGTACCAACACCCCTATGGCTACGAGCGCTAAGGGCACCTGCCAATCTCCGGATGCAGCGGCCCACCCTGCTGTGGCACCGTGGAGTAGAAGCCCCCAAGTATGACCTACTGCTGATGCTCGTAGCGGTCGCTTAGAAGTGTTTCCGGATGCTATAGAACGGTCGCGCGCCCGCATGTCGTAGATGAGCCGATTCCAGCCTGAGGCCGAGAGCACGGAATTATATAAGGGAGCTCCCAACCGGCGGTATGCGGTAGGTGAGAGGGAGACACGATGCCATGCTGCAGCTGGGATGTAGCGCTCTAAGGAATCGCCCACAAAGGGAGCTAGTCCCAGTGATAGGAGAGTTGCAGTGAGGACGAATCCTATGGACGCAGTATCGGCGGTATTTGCGACCACGCTTAAGCCGAGCACGGCAGCAATCGTTAGGGCCAGAGCAATCACCACATCCTCCTTAACTGAAGCGCACACGGCTCTCTCACACACTACAGTGACTTCGGAGTGTGAGCTTTTGTCCCAAGGCATGAAAGAAGCCCACCAAGCCGTGAAAAAAGGGCTTGGTGGGCGGTGTAAGAAGTGCGGAAGGGGAGACGCCGCCCAGCGCGGCTAAGCCATGACCTTCGTCTTTTTAATCGCCTTCTGGAGGCGCTTGTGGTAGGCATCCATAGCGCGGCGGAGAATGAGGCCGACGATGAGTGCCGGGATGGTAAAGAGCAGTAGCATGCCCAACTCGCGCCAAATATCGCCGTGATAGATGCCCGCAATGGCGCTGCGGAAAGCATCAATGGCGTACGTCGCTGGCAGCCACGGGCTCACGTTTTGGAACCATTCAGGCAGCAAAGGCAGCGGGTACGCGCCGCCGGAGCCAGAGACTTGTATCACGAGCAACAACACCGCCAAAGCCTTGCCGGCACTATCGAGCGTGATGACGAGTGAATAGATGATCAGCATAAACACCAGCGAGACTATCCATGCGGCAAACATGAGCATGAATGGGTGGGCGGGCTCGATCTGGACGAAGAAGATGAGGCTGAGGACTACCAAGGTGGCCTGCGCGAGGCCGACCAGGCCGAGTGTGGCAAAGCGACCGAAGAACGCTTGACCACGGGTGAATTCGCTCTCGTCGTACTTCCCGTTTTCGTCCTTGCGCAAGTATTTACGCTCGGCGTTGGTATGCACCAGCACGCATGCCAGAAGGGCGCCTACCCATAGTGACAAGGTGAGGTAGAACGGCGTCATACCCACGCCAAAGGCAGCGACAGGGTAGACCGGCTGGCGGTCTACAGCCACGGGAGCGGCAATGCGGGAGGCGAGCAGTTCTGGATCGTTGCCGACAATATCCGCTAACTTGTCCAAATCGCCGCCACGGCGCACCTCATCGATCTTGCGGCCCATGTCCGCAAAACGGCCGCTTTGCTCCCGCAGGGTGCCGGCAAGGCCGGCGGTGGTATCGCGGGCGCGCGCCAGGCTTTGCTGTGCCGACCCGTCATCCTGGGAAACCGAAGAGCGAATGCCTGCGATGTCCTGCTTGACAGCATCAATATCGTCCGCGACCACCGAGACGCTTTGGTTGAGCTGATCTAGCTGCGGTTTGAGGTTCTCGTTATAGGAATTGCGTGCCTTCTCAGCAGCCTGCTTGGCATTAGCGATGGCATCCTTAGTGCGCTGTCGGGAGTCTTGGGACGTGCCACGGCCTTGCTCAAGGTCATCGGCGGTAGATACCAGCGAATCATGCAGTGCCTTGCTTTGCGCAATGGAGGCATCAAGCTGGCCCATCATCGCCTTATATCCACCCGCGACCGGAGCTGGTAGAGCTACCTTATCGGCTTGGTCCTTGATGGAGGCGCGAACTCCCTCAAAGGCCTGAGTTTGCTCATCCACCCGCTCAGCAGCGGTGCGGTAGGTCTGCGCCGTTTGTGCGCTGGTGTTGCTTGCATTATTGAGCAACTCATCGACCTGGGCAGAGAGCGCATCGTAGCTTTGCGTTGTAGCCGCCAAGGAAGCGTCGAGCGAACCAGCCGAGTCATTGAGAGTAGAGCGCAGAACGTCGATGGGGTTTTCGCCTCGGTCATTGTCTGTCTCCGTAGCCTGGCGGCCAGCCTCGGCGAGAATATTGTCCGCTGCCTGCGTAAGCGGCAGGGTGGAGTCGACCAGATTGCTTAGTGCACCTACGGTACCAGCTGCAGCATCGAGGCGGGTGCTGACGTTGTTGACGCGATTGTGCAGGTTATTGAGTGCAGTCTGGGTATCGTCCTCATTGAGGTATTGATCAAGATCCGAGACGACGCCAAGGCCGACTTTGGATACCACTCGGGTGAAAGACTCGTCGATTTTCTGGATGACGCCGTCCGCGCTCTTTTGCGTGATGGTGGTAGACAGCGCGTTCTTCTTCTCGTTGGTATAGAGGTTGAGCTTGCTTGGCTCGGTTCCTTCTACATAGAACGTGAGGAGATCCGCGCTGAAGTCTTTGGGTAGGACAATGCCGGCATAGTATTCGCCAGACTTTGTTCCTTCAACCGCATCGGCGCTATCAGTGATGACCCAATCAATATCGTGATTGCGGCTGAGCTGTGAGAGCACCTCATCGCCCAGATTAAGTTTTAGCGAGGCGAGGTCGCTTTCGTGGCCTTCATCCTCGCTGGCCACAGCAATCTTGAGCTGGTTGGTATTAGCAAAGGGATCCCAACTAGCCAGCACGTTGAAGGACGTGAAAAGCAACGGGATGATGGCAAGGCCAAAGATGATGACCGCGGTCATCACATTGGTGCGAATGGCGTGGAGGTCATCGCGGAGAATGGTCAGAATGTTCTTCATGACTTACTCGCCTCCCTTTCCGGTGTCAGCGCCATCAACGGCGGGCATTTCCTTGGTCTCGCTGGTATTAGAAGGTGTGGATTCCTCGTCTAAGTCCTCTAGGAGGTAGCGGTTTGGGTGTTCCTGTTGGTGCTCGATGTGCTCCTGGATTTCCTCATCGCTGAGATCCGCCAGGCGGGTATCATGCGCGATGCTCTGTTTGACGTACTCAAGGGAGCAGATAACGCCCACCGCAATGAGTGTAACCAGGCAGGCCAGGCCGAAGATGATGGCCTTTTCTTCAGGGTTAATACGTGAGTAGATGCCCAAGGCGACAATCAACGCTAGGCCTACCGCAACCGTGATCTTCATCAGCTGGGAGTAATTCCTGCGGGCCATGCTCCACTTATCCTCCAAGCTTTGTTGGTACGCCTCGCGGTCATTCAAGGCATAGAGAAGGTCGGTGAAGCGGTACCGGCTGCCGACCAGATGGACCTGCTCATTGATAACGAGACCTCCCTTATGCAGTTCGTCGTTGACCAGCATGTTCACGTTGGACAGGCCGCGGCGCAACACCGTACCGATGAGGTAAGCGATCGCGGCCATGCCGATGAGTGCGGCAAGATCGCGTGCATAGTGGTTGCCGTAGAAACCACCGACGGTCTCGCGCATGGCATCGATGCCGTAGGTAAAGGGCAGGAAGGGATGTACCGCGCGGAAGAAGTCCGGCGTCATTTCAATGGGGTAGAGACCGGATGCGCCCGGAATCTGGATGAAGGCGAAGACCACCGCGATGCCGCGGCCTACGTGTCCAAACGTAGAAACCAAGCTATAGGTAATGCTCAGGTAGCACAGGCCCACGATGACCGCGGTTGCGACGTAGGCGAATGCATTGGCATGTTCAACTCCAATGGCTAGGTTGCCGATGGACACGATGAGTGCCTGTGCAATGGCAAAGAAGGAAAGCAAAAGGAACCGGGCAAGGTAAGCCTTGGTAATAGTGAGGTTCTTGCGGCCCTGCGGATCTACCTCAGCACGGAAGATGATTAGGAGCATGAACGCGCCGATCCACAGCGTGAGGTTGATAAAGAGCGAGGACATGCCGGAACCGTAATGCTTTACAGGGAATACGGCGTGGCTTTCCATCTCTGCAGGGGAGGCAAGGAAGGATGACACCTCATCGGTGTTGAGGCCCTTGACGGACTGCAGGATGGAATTGTTATTGGCGGTATTGCTCAACGCAATCACGTCGCTGCGGGAGGCACGTAGCCCTTCCTCAATGCCGTCGAGGTCCACAGAAAAGCGCTCGACTACTTGCTGGGCCTGGCTTAGCTGCTCGTCGACGCCGCCTAAGAGCCCATCGGTTTGCCCTACCAGTGCCTGCTGACTTTCGAGCGAGGCGGAAAGCTTGCCGGTGGTAGCGGTGACGTCGGAAAGCGCAGCGTTGAGCTTGGGCAGGCCTTCGGCCACATTATCGCGCAGCGCGTGGGAATCATCGCGCGTTTGGGCGGCCATCTTTTCCAACATGCCCGTGGTCTTATTGAGTGAATCGATGGTGTCGTTCGTATCGCCGTTGAGAGTATCTAAGTCACCGAGAACGGCTTTATTTTGGTCATTGCGTTCGCGGAGGTCTCCTACCTGATCCTTAATCTGTTGGGAAACCTGTGGGGGCAGGGCCGGCGAAGACGCAAGCTTATCGAGCTGATCGATAGCTCGGTCAACTTCGCCGACGATTCCCGACGCGCCCGCAGATGCGGCACCTACGCGATTGAGTGCGCCGCGCAGCTTGCCGGAGACTGAGCCCACGGTGGCATTGGCGGAGGCGGTGCCGTCTGCCATGGCGGTCGTGCCTTCTACATAGGCAGCTGTGGCATCGTCCGAGAAAGAAGTGACTTCCCGCTGGACCTCTGCAGTAATGGAGTTAAGTTCATCCAGGGCGATCTGCGCATCGTCGACGGTCTTTTGCACCGTGCCCAAAGACTCGCGGGCTTGCGCGATGGTAGGGCGCGCATCCTCGATGGTGGCATGCACGTCAGCAAGCTGGCTCCGGGAGTTAGCTACCGTATCTGCGGTCTCTGAAAAAGAATCCGCGGTCTTGCTTGCAGTGCGGTTAATCTTCTGGCTCAAATCGCCACCGGAGTTCTTTAGCTCCGTAGCCACCGAATCCGCTACCTGCTCATTGAAGGTCGAGCTAATGGTGGTGTCTAGGGTAGAAGCGCCAGTATCAGTAATCTTCGGTGCAATGGCGTTGAGCTTCTCATTGACGTGATATTCCAGCGTGGGCTGAGAATAGGTACCTTTAAATAGGCTAACGAAATCGGCCGAGAAGTCCTCGGGGACAATCACCGAGGCGAAGACGTCGCCCTTCTTAACGGCGTCTTCGGCTTCCTGCCTGTCCATGAACTGCCAGCCCAGCTTGTCATTGTCATGCAGCTTGTCAATCATCTGCCCGCCGACGTCTATGTGGCCGGTCATCTCCGAAGATGCGCCTTTGTCCTCATTAACTACGGCGACCTTGAGGTGTTCTGTGTTTCCGTATGGGTCCCAGAAACCGGAGATGTTTACCCAGGAATACAGGGCTGGGGTGATCATCAAACCAATGAGGATCACCCAGACCTGCGGGGTCCGCCACAAACGGACAAAATCTTGGAGAAAAATCTTCCAACTAGTAATCACTCGAAGAACCGTAGCACCCAACCGGAAAGAACTAATAGTCTGACTGTCAGTTTTAACAGAAATGAGAGAGCGCGCCTGTCGAACTTGCAGATATGTTTCTGGTGTGAACTTCGGGGACGATTTCAACAGTAGTCGTGGGGATAGAAAGGCCGCCTAGCCCCACAGTTCAAGGGGCCTAGGCGGCAAGCACGTGGGGCTGGGCCCCGATAGGCGTTTAGTGTTCGTCGTAGTGATCGCCGTGTGCGGCGTGGCGGTGGCCGTCGTGCAGGTAGTCCACGTGGTCGCCGTGCGGGATCGCTACGTGGCCGCAGCCTTCACCATGGGTGTGGTCGCCGTGCGCCTCGGCTTCAACGTGCTCAGTCGTCTCGCACTCGTCCCAGTGGCCATCATGCTCACGGTGAATGTGGCCCTCGTGGAGGTAGTCGGTGTGGTCGCCGTGTGGGAAGGAAACGTGGCCGCAATCGGCGCCATGGGTGTGGGCATGGTCTTCGTGGGTGGTGTGGGTCATGATGTCTGATCCTCTCTGGTGGGGGAAGCCCCGTTGTTTTCAGTGTGTTTTCATTAAACCGCATTTTCATTTCGGTTTCAATAGGCGTGGGCGCGTTTCTCTGATTTTTCTGGTTTGGGAAATAAATCGGCCCGCCTCCTTGGGGCTAGGCGGAGGCGGGCGTCGTAAAGCTAGGGAGGATCTTAAAGGAGATTGCTCAATTCGCCTGCGGCAGAAGTGAGAATGTCGGCGTATTTCTGGGCCGGGGAAGGTTGGAAGCGCTCGGCAGATCCGGAAATCGACAATACTGCGAGGAAGGTGCCGGAACCATCGAAAACCGGCGCGGAGATGGAGGCTAAGCCGGCTTCGCGTTCCTCAATAGATTCGGAATAGCCTTGGCTTCGGGCCGCCTCAATGTCTTCTTGGGTAAACGAGGCATCTTCGGTATTGATGTCTACATATGCGGCAATGATGCGTGCGGCAGAGCCGGAGCTAAGCGGTAGCTGGCGCCCGACTGGCACGACGTTGTGGAGGCCGGATTCCGGCTCCTTGGTGGCAATGCAGGTGCGGGTATTCCCGGTGACCTCGTAGAGCTGGATGGATTCTCCGGTATGTTCGCGCAGTTTCTCCATGATTGGCCCGGCTGCCTCGAGGAGGTGATCGCGGTTGCCGGGAAGGGCTGGGCCAGCCTTCCACTTTCCATCGGGGGTGCGAACGAGGATGCGGTGTGCTTCGAGTGCGGTGGCCAATCGGTGTGCTGTCGCCCGAGGTAGCCCCGTGGTTTCGCATAATTCATTGAGGGTGGAGGGGTGGTTGGCGGCGGCCATCATTATGGCCATTGCTCGATCCAACACCTTAATTCCGGAAACTGCGCTATACTCTCCCATACAATGAAATCTACGTCCCAACTTATGAGATTTCAAGTGTGGAGAGATGTTTATGAACCAGAAGCTGACATTGGCAGAAAAAGTGTGGCGAGATCACGTCGTCCAACACGGCGACGCTGGGGCACCAGACCTCATCTTTATTGACTTTCAGCTATTACATGAAGTTACCAGTCCGCAGGCATTTGATGGCTTGCGGCTGGCGGGCCGCACGTTGCGTCACCCTGAGCTGCACTTGGCCACCGAGGACCATAACGTTCCCACGCAAGGCATCAAGTCCGGCAACCTCTTGGAAATCAAGGATGAGGTTTCACGCACCCAGGTATCGACCCTGCGCAAGAATTGCGAGGAATTTGGAGTGCGCTTGCACTCTATGGGTGATGCCCAGCAGGGCATTGTGCACACAGTTGGCCCGCAGCTGGGAATCACCCAGCCGGGTATGACAATCGTGTGTGGCGACTCGCATACCTCCACGCACGGCGCCTTTGGTTCTATCGCCATGGGTATTGGCACCTCTGAGGTAGAACACGTCATGGCTACGCAGACGCTTTCTTTAAAGCCATTCAAAACCATGGCTATTGAGGTGACTGGCGAGCTGCAAGAGGGGGTATCTGCCAAGGACCTCATCTTGGCCATTATCGCCAAAATCGGTACCGGTGGCGGGCAAGGTCACATCATTGAATACCGCGGTGAGGCCATTCGCAAGATGTCCATGGAAGCGCGCATGACCATCTGCAATATGTCTATTGAGGCAGGAGCCCGCGCCGGCATGGTTGCCCCCGATGAGACGACTTTCGAGTATGTCAAGGGGCGGGAGTTCGCTCCCACAGGAGCAGACTGGGATGCTGCAGTGGAGTATTGGAAGACGCTTCCCACGGACGAAGGCGCAGAATTCGATACCGTCGTGGAAATTGATGGCTCCTCGCTGACCCCATTTGTTACCTGGGGAACCAATCCTGGGCAGGGCCTTCCGTTAGGGGAGAAGGTCCCAGATCCGGAAGACTGTGGTGACGATAATGAAAAGGCCACTGTGGAAAAGGCCTTGCAGTATATGGACCTGCAGCCAGGTACTCCACTGCGTGATATCAAGATCGATACCGTCTTCATCGGCTCCTGTACCAATGCCCGCATCGAAGACCTGCGTGCTGCGGCCGACGTGGTGAAGGGACGCACCATCGCTGCCGATACGCGGATGATGGTCGTGCCGTCCTCCGCCGTGGTCAAGGCCCAAGCGGAGGAGGAGGGCCTCGACGAAGTCTTCCGACAGTTCGGCGCGGAGTGGCGTACCGCCGGCTGCTCGATGTGCTTGGGTATGAACCCGGATCAATTGGCTCCGGGCGAGCGATCCGCCTCCACTTCCAACCGCAACTTCGAGGGGCGACAAGGCCCTGGTGGGCGCACGCACCTTGTCTCCCCGCAGGTGGCTGCCGCGACTGCCGTGACCGGTCACCTGTCTAGCCCTGCAGATCTGGATTAAGCGCTTAGAAAGGCATTGACGATGGAGAAATTTATTACGCATACGGGAACGGGCGTGCCTCTGCGCGCTTCCAACGTGGATACTGACCAGATCATCCCCGCGCGCTACTTGAAGTCGGTCAAGCGTACCGGCTTTTCAGATGGCCTATTTTCAAATTGGCGCTCTGATGACAACTTTGTACTCAACCAGGCGCAATTCAAGGATGGCTCGGTGCTTTTCGCGGGCAGTGATTTTGGCACCGGATCCTCCCGTGAGCACGCAGTGTGGGCGTTGAGCGAATACGGCTTCCGCGCGGTATTTTCTTCCCGCTTTGCTGATATTTTCCGCGGCAACGCTGGAAAGTCCGGACTGCTTACTGGATTGATGGAGCAAGAAGATATTGAGCTCATCTGGAAACAGCTGGAAGCAGGAGAAACCCAGGTCACCGTGGACCTGGAGGCTCGAACAGTCACAGTGGGTGAAAATACCTACCGCTTCGATATTGATGACTACACCCGTTGGCGGTTGATGGAAGGGCTGGATGATATCGGCATTACGCTCCGCAACGAGGATGCAATCGCTGCATACGAATCGCGTCGCCCTAGCTTCAAGCCCGCTGTTCACGCTCAATAGCAGAAGAATCGATGGCGATCGGCGGGCCGGCGGTGCCCCTACAGTCCTAAAGGCGAAAGGGCTGTAGGGGTGCCGTGCGTTCATACGTGAACCTTAAGCTTTCGCCTTGGGGTAGAGGTGGGGGTACAACTCGGTAACGTATAGGTAACAATTGCTTTCTCCAGTTTCCCGCAACAAAGTATCCCCCTAGCTTTAGGCTTATGAGCAATCCCTATTCGAATAATGATTCCTTCAATTCAGGAAACAATGGTGCAGAGCACCCTGGAGCCGGCAATGAGTCTGCATCTTATGGACACGATGCGAATGGTCAGCCTGGCTACGGCCAACAGCACTATGGTCAACAGCAGTTTGGCCAGCAACAGTATGGACAGCAGCAAAACGGCCAGCCCGGATACGCCGGAAGCCCGTATCCGGGAGACGATTCCCTGTTTGGCCAAGATGTAGATGCTATTCAGGTCATCGGCGATAGCTTCCGGTATTTTGGTCGCAATTGGGCACAATGGATTTTTGGCCCACTGATCCAGGGCGTAGTGATGTTTATCCTCTACTTGCTATTGATTGCAGTCCTAGCGGGCAGCGGATCATCCATTGATGCCCTAGCCAACAGTAGCTCGGGGTCTGATGCTGCTCTTACTGGCGGGCTGGTCGCAGTGATGGTTCTTGTCTTTATTGCGATGTTCCTCGTGATGATTTGGGCCTATAGCACCTGGTACCAGGCCGCCAATAAGCAGGTGGATACCGGCACGCTGCAGATAACGGACTTCCTTAGCATTAAGAATATCGCCGGACTCATGGCGGTCTATTTTCTGTCGTTCGTGGTTGTCATTCTGGGCTTTTTCCTACTGATTATCCCGGGCCTCTTTGCTGCCTTCTTCTTCACTTGGATGCCGGCCGTCAAGGCCGCACGCCCAGAGCTATCCGTGGGCGAAACCTTTGGTGCATCCATCGAGGTGGCGAAGAAGAATGTTGGAGTGACCATCTTGGTGCTCGTCCTAATTGCCGTCCTGTACGCCGTGCTGAGCTTTACCATCGTCGGAATCATTTTGTTCCCGGCGCTGAATACACTCATTACGGTCCTCTTTGTCCGCCGCACCCTTGGACTGCGCGGCTAGAAAGCTGTGTAGTCGCACAATAGGAGTGCACAGAAGGCCCTGCCGGTCCACCGAATCAGGTGGCGGGCAGGGCCTTAGCCGTAAATCGGGAAAAGTGGAAAACTAGCGCACGGGCAGCGGGCTGGCCAGGTAATCGGCACCGGTCAGTTCGCCGTCGTTAAAGGACAAGACCCATACAGAGGCCTTCTTAAACTTCAGCTTGTCCACGGGCTTCTTGAGGAACTTTGGTGCGAGGTCTTCAATGATGCCAGGAATGGTGGCGCCTTGGCTTACGATGACGGGAACGCCGCCGTCATTGACCACGCGGCGGAAAGCTTTCTTGGCTGCTTCTGGGTCGTTCTCCCAGGCCTCATCGCCAAAGTTTTTGTTGATGGAAATGTCCTTGCCCAGTTCGTCGGCAAGCGGGGCAGCCGTCTGCTGGCAGCGCTGGGGTAGGGCAGAGTAAATAGCGGTGGGCTGGAACGCGCTGAGCATCGGCACCAGCATCTCTGCTTGGCGGCGGCCCTTTTTATCCAGTGGCCGCAGGTTGTCATCGCCTTGCCAGCTACTGCTTTTATGCGCGCGTGCGTGGCGCACATAGAGCACGCGGGTCGCGGGCGCGATGCGTAGGCGCTTAGCCGCCTTGGCCACTACCGCGGTATCAACGTCGTAGGACAGGAGGTCTTGCGCCTCGTCGATGGGTAGCCACCGTAGCTCATCGGTTTCACTATTGGCGGAATAGGTTCCGCCCAGGTACTTGGCCACCCAGTAGTAGACCACCTTTGTGCGGCCCTGGACTGGGTACGTTACCTTGCCGATGAGCTTGCCCAGACGCACGCTAAAGCCGGTTTCCTCCAGGATTTCCCGGGCTGCGGTGGTAGGTAGGGACTCGCCCGGATCAACCTTGCCCTTGGGCAGGGACCAATCATCGTAATGGGGACGGTGGATGAGCGCGATTTCCGGATCCTGCGGGGACCCGCGCCAGATTACGGCGCCTGCGGCAAGGGTAGTGCGGTGGAATTCCTTGGCGGGGTCTACCGGGATTTCCTGATGGCGGCCGGAAATAAACTCCTCGTGCTGCTGATCCTTGTCGGTTTCGTGCATCTTTTTAATATTGGGCATCGTCTGCCTCCACGGGGCCTTTCCACAGAAATTGGGTTTTGAAAACAACGTCTAAGCGCCCATTGTCCCACGGGTAAGGCGCGTTGTGCATCCTCGCCCCACGGGGGTCGGGCATGCTTTAAGGTTGGGGTTATAGATTTGCACGTTTGGAGGAGACACCATGGTTAATGTTGCCGTGATGGGTGCTGGTTCTTGGGGCACTACCTTGGCCAAGGTCTTTGCGGACGCCGGAAATGACGTCCGCCTGTGGGCGCGCCGCGCGGAATTGGCGCAGGCCATCAACGAGACCCACACCAATCCGGACTATTTGCCGGATACCCGACTGCCGGCCGCGGTGCGGGCCACCCATGATGATGTCGAAGCGCTGGCGCTTGCCGACGTCGTCGTGTTCGGCGTTCCCTCCCAAACCTTGCGCGCCAACGTGGAAAAGTGGGCGCCGCACTTGCCGGAAGACGCCACTTTGGTCTCCATTTCTAAGGGAGTAGAGACCGCCACGCTCAAGCGCATGAGCGAGGTCATCATGGATGCGGCCGGCGTGCCAGCAGACCGCGTGGCGGTACTGTCTGGACCGAACTTGGCCAAGGAGATTGCTGCCGGCCAAGTGGCCGCCACAGTGATTGCCTGCTCTGATGAAGACCGCGCTCAGCGCGTGCAAGCAGCGGTCGCCGCGCCGTACCTGCGGCCCTACACCAATACCGATGTTATAGGCGCGGAAATCGGCGGCGCCTGCAAAAACGTCATCGCCTTGGCCTGTGGTATCGCCTCTGGCAAGGGGCTGGGCAATAACACCATGGCCACCATCATCACCCGCGGTCTGGCGGAAATTACTCGCCTGGGAGTAGAGCTCGGCGCGGATCCATTTACTTTCTCCGGCCTCGCAGGCATGGGCGACTTGGTGGCAACGTGCACCTCGACATTGTCGCGCAACCGCACCTTTGGCTACCGCCTGGGCCAAGGCGGCACGATTGAAGAGGCCAAGGCCGCGACCAATGGCCAGGTCGCAGAGGGCGTCTACTCCTGTGACTCCATCTATCGCCTCGCCCAGCAGGCCGGGGTAGAGATGCCTATCACGCACGCGGTTTATGGCGTGTGCTACGAGGGCATGGCGGTGGAAGATATGATCATCGCTTTGATGGGTCGGTCCAAAAAGTCGGAGTAGGTCGAGGGTAAAATCTGCGGGCATGACTGAAAAGACCCGCGTGGCCGTCATCTATGGCGGCCGTAGCACCGAGCACTCCGTATCCTGCGTATCCGCAGGTGCGATCATGAACCACCTCGACCCAGAGAAATTCGAGGTGGTGCCCATCGGTATTACCCGTGAGGGCACGTGGACGCCTGGCACCACGGAGGGCTTAGAAATTGTCGATGGTGTCATGCCGGAGGTCAACCCAGGTGCGGAGCTGACCCTTTCTCTTGATCCCAATGCCAGGGGACAGTTCCACAACGTCACCGACGGCACGCTCTTCGCAGAGGTCGACGTGGTATTTCCCATTCTGCACGGCCCCTTTGGTGAGGACGGCACTATCCAAGGCCTCTTTGAGCTTTCCGGCTTGCCCTATGTAGGCCCAGGGGTATTGGCTTCCTCGGTGGGTATGGATAAGGAATTTACCAAGAAGGTGCTGGCGGCAGCAGACCTGCCCGTAGCGCCCGAGGTCATCCTCAAAGGCCGCACCGAGCTAAGCGAGGACGAAAAGCAGCGATTAGGCCTGCCCGTCTTTGTAAAGCCCGCCCGGGGCGGATCATCGATCGGCGTATCCAAGGTCAATAGCTGGGAGGAGTTCCCCGCAGCCGTCGACTTGGCGTTAGAAGATGATGAAAAGATCCTGGTGGAGCCAGAAATCGTAGGCCAAGAGGTAGAAATCGGTGTGCTCCACTATGCCGATGGCACCTTGCTGGCCTCCGTCCCGGCGCTGCTCGCCGGTATCGATGATTCTGACGAGGGCTTTTATGGCTTCGACACCAAGTACCTCGACAATGTGGTCACCGCCGAAATCCCTGCGCCTTTCGCACCTGAGCTGACCGAGAAGCTACGCGACATGGCAATCCGCGCCTTCGAGGCCCTCAATTGCGAGGGTCTGTCCCGAGTCGACTTCTTCGTTACAAAGGACTCCGTGTACATCAACGAGATCAATACCTTGCCGGGCTTTACCCCGATCTCCATGTACCCGCAGGTGCTCGCGGCCTCGGGTGTCGAGTACCCGGCGCTGCTCGAGGCGCTTATCGAGCAGGCCCTGGCCAAATAGGCCCAAGCGCTGCCTACTTTTCGGCCGTGTGCTCTGCGAGCACGTCGCCAATTTCCACCAGTGCCGCCTGCGCAGCATCTTGTGGGGCGTGTAGCGCAAGGTAGTCTTCGCGGCCGAGGGCAAACCACGTGCCTGCGGTCGTGCCATGGGCCAAGGTGGTGTCCTCGAACCACGGAATATCGTTAACCTGCTGGAGCTTGACTCCGGCGCGATAGTTCTCCGGCTTGGCTACGCCGCATCGCGCAACGATGTCTTCGCGGCCATCGGCGCTCCACACATAGGTATTCTCTTCTTCTACCTCGCGGCGGCTGTATCCCTCAGCCACCGAATCGGGCAGGGCCTTGTCCACCTCGGCGCACATCTGGTCATCGCCCGCCTTGAGCGCCTTGAGTGGCGCCTCGTGCGCGGTGGCTGGCCTTTTCTCGAGGGACGAAAGGGCGTCGTTCAGCTCGCCCGGCTCTGCATCAGTGGAGGCGGTCACCGCGACAATAGGGAAACGCTGCGGCGCATACCAGGTGGTGAGGTTGGAGCCAGGGGTGGCATCGCGCACCTGGAACCACTGTTCGCCCTCTACGTCCTGGGTCTGGGAGTACTCGGTGTACTGGAAAGGCATATCCACGCCACAGCGCACGGTGACCTTATCGTCTGAAGTAGCGGCCCAAGCTGCGACACCGGAAGGCACGGGTTCGGCAATATCTGCACGTTGCTTATCCATGACCTCATCCGGAAGGGCGTCGATAAAGCTGCGGCAGGCTTGCGAGTCTGCTTCCTTAGACTCCACGGGGGAGACCGCCACGGGTGCTTTGGCGACGTTATTGAATACGTATTTTGCGCCGAAAAGGACCGCCAGAACCATCACTATGGACAACCCAAGTGAAATGAAGATCGCGGTGCGGTTAAATTGGGATGTCATAAGGGCTCATAGTATCGAAAGGAAGCTGGTGAACTTAACTCAGACTCTCGCAGATGTGGGAGAACGCGCCGCTATCCGCGAAATTACCTCCGTGGCCTCCAGTGGGCTCAATGGAGACGATGCCGCGGTTCTGCCCAGTGCGCCGCCGAATTCCCGCACCGTGGCGGCCACCGATTTGATGGTGGAGGGACGTCATTTCCTGCGCGAGTGGTCTACCCCGCGCGAGATTGGCAAGAAGGCCATCTTGCGCAATTTTGCCGATGTGGAAGCTATGGGTGCCCGCCCGGTTGCCGCCCTCCTTGCAATCGCCGCGCCAGGCGATACCCCGGTGCCCTTCGTGCGCGGCATTGCCGAGGGAATTGCGGAGCATAGCTCTTTCTATAACGCCGAGTTGGTAGGCGGCGACCTTACGAAGTCCGATCTCTTGGTCATCAATATCACGGCCGTAGGCTTCCTCGGCGGCAGCCTTCCTGCCTTGACCTTGGACGGGGCGCGGGCAGGCCAGCAGGTAGTAGCGCACGGCAAGATCGGCCACTCGGCCGCCGGCTTGGCCTTGTTGGAGCGCTTTGGCCGGAACCTTCCTACAGGGCATGAGCACCTGCAGCCGCTTATCGACGCCCACTGTGCCCCCTGGCTCAACCCCGGCCGCGGCGTCATTGCCCGTGCCGCGGGGGTGACCGCAATGACCGATAACTCAGACGGTCTGATTCAAGACTGCACGACGATGGCCGAGCACTCCTGCGTGCACATGGACTTGGATCCGCAGGCCTTGCAACCGGAAGAATTGCTGTGCCAGGCCGCGGATCTACTCGGCTGCGATCCCTGGGAATGGGTACTCAGCGGCGGCGAAGACCACACTCTCATCGGCACGACCGCAAAGGAAGCACCCTCGGGATTCCGAAAGATTGGCACCGTAACCCGCGGCTGCGGGGTTACGCTGGGAGGCACTACACCGAGCTATCAGAAAGGCTGGCTGAGTTTTTAACCATGCATCCCACTTACCACCCTTCCTGGGAACCGGTGTTGGCGCCGGTAGTAGAAAGCCAATGGCCACAGATTTCTCACGCTCTTGAGAGACAGGACTATTTGCCCCCGGCGGAGGACGTCTGCCGTGCGTTGCAGATGCCGCTGGACGAGGTCCGAGTGCTCATCGTGGGCCAAGACCCTTATCCCACCCCAGGACACGCTATGGGCATGGCCTTTTCCACCCGCCCAGGTGTGAAACCGCCGCGTTCCTTGGTCAATATTTACCGCGAACTGCACGATGATCTGGGTATCAACGGCCGAGAGGATGGTGACCTGAGCGCCTGGGCGGACCAGGGAGTGCTGCTGCTTAACAGAGTGCTTACCGTAGCCCCAGGCCAAGCCGGTTCGCACCGCCGCATCGGTTGGGAAGAGATCACAGAGGCTGCCATTCGCGCGCTCAACCGCAGCCCCATGGTAGCGATTCTCTGGGGCCGGGATGCGCAAGCGTGTGAGCGCTTTCTTCCCGACGTCCCCTGTATCAAGTCCCCACACCCCTCACCGCTTTCTGCCAGCCGCGGCTTCTTTGGTTCTCAGCCCTTTTCCCGGGCAAACGCCCTTTTGCGGGACCAAGGCGCACAGGAAATAGATTGGCGCTTGTAAACTATTGCGCATGTCCTACCCCAGCACGCTGGATTCCCACGGAATGCGCAATTGGGCCACCCGCGCCGTGGGGGAATTAGCCCATCGCCGCGATGAGATCAACGCGCTCAATGTCTTTCCCGTACCGGATTCCGATACGGGCTCGAATATGGCGCACACTATGGAGGCAGCGGTAGCGGAGCTCGACAATGGTGGCGATGTCGCCGATTCACTCGCGCTCGGGGCGGTGCGTGGTGCCCGCGGGAACTCGGGAATGGTGCTGTCTCAGGTTCTGCGCGGCATTGCCGAGTCAACTGTGGACTCAGTTATCGACGGTGCTGTCTTTGCCCGCTCCCTGCAGCATGCCGTTGAGCTGGTGGACCAGGCTATCGCCGAGCCGGTGGAAGGCACAGTTATTACGGTCTTGAAGGCAGCAGCCGAGGCTGCCGACGACGCTGCAGCGCAATCAGGCGCAACCTTGCACAGTATTGTCAGCGCCGCAATCGCTGCCGCGGAAACGGCCCTCGAGCGCACTCCTTCGCAATTGCCAGCCCTGCGCGAGGCAGGAGTGGTGGATGCTGGCGGCGCTGGTCTCGTTATCCTCTTAGAGTCTCTGCTCGCAGAAATCAAAGGATCCACCGGGCACACAGGCCTGCCCGAAACGGAGCCGGAAACTGAACTGGAAGTGGTCTTTTTCTTCGAGGGAGATTTAGACACGCTGCAGGTAGCAATTGAACCGTTGGGAGACAGCCTCGTTATCGCTCGGGCCACCGAGGACAGCGCTAATGTACATATCCACTCCTGGCGGGCAGGCAGGGTCATTGAAACCGCCTTTGGTATAGGAAAGGTATCCAACCTGCACCTTGAAGTGTTGCCTGCTCACACCGAATCTGCCTCCGAAGCACCGATCGCTCGCCGGGTATTTGCTGCTGCACCGGCCGGGTCAATCAGCGATCTTTTGGCATCTGCGGGGGTGAGCGTTGTGTCACCGGATGATCCCATTGCGGCGGAAGAGGAGGACATCGTCCTTGCTACCGGTTTGAGTTCGGAGACCAGCGCCGGGCGAGTAGTGCCCGCGCAGTCTTTGGCTGCAGCTCTGGCTGCGATTTCCGTCTATGAACCGGATAACCCAGATACTGGTGCCGTCGTCGCCGCCATGCGTGATGCTGCCAAGTCCATGCGAGTGGCTTACCCGAGCCAGGAAACCCCGCAATCAATCATTGCCACTTGCCGCGATCTCTTAGCAGAAGGCGGTGAGCAGGTCACGGTCCTAAGCGCCCTTGACCTAGACCAGGAGGATTTGGCGCAACAACTTCGCGTGGATGTTATGGCACTGAAGGTACCGGATATCGCAACCGAAATCGGAGTGGAATAGCAATGCTCGGCTGGCAGGACAACCGCCCTTTGACAGAGGTGCTTGCGGCGAAGGACGCCGCGAAGATCACCAAAGCGCTGGGGTATGAGACCTGCGGCGAGCTCTTGGCTCACTATCCGCGAGACTATATCCGCCACAACAAAGACGTCGGCCTAGGAGATGCTGCTGAGGGCGATATCGTTACGGTTACCGGAACCATTACCGGATTCACCCGCCATGACTCGGGCAAGACCACCATCATCAATGTGCAGCTCGATGGCAGTATCATTGCGACGTTTTTCAACGCCAATTACGTGATGCGAATGTTGCACCGTGGACAGCGCGTCATGATGAGCGGTAAGCTTAAGTTCTTCCGCAACCAGCCGCAGTTGCAGCAGCCAGACTTTGTAGAGATCGATGCTTTCGGCCGCCCCGATGGCGAACTGGATGATTACCGCCAGCCGGCGGCCGAATCCGGCAAGAAGCACCGCCCAAAGGCTACCGGCTCGCTGCGGAACCTGTCGCAGTTCGGCAGGCTCGACCAGCTCCTCTTGGAACGCGAATGGATACCGGTGTACCCGGCTACGTCCAAGGTGACCTCGTGGTACATCATGGGCGCCATCCACTACGTCTTATCTAAGACCCCACCGATTGAGGAACCGCTGGATTATCAGATGATCATCAGCCTCGATAAGGCAGTGCGGGAAATCCATGAGCCGGGGGCGGCGGGCCCGTACCGTGCGATTCAGCGGCTGAAGTACAACGAGGCTCTGTCTATTGGTCTGGTGATGGCATTGCGCCAGCGAGATGCCGAAGCCCGGACCGCTTCTACCATGCCGGCCACCCTAGGCGGCTATCGCGAAGAATTGCTGAGCCATCTGCCCTTTGATCTGACCGAAGGGCAGCGTCGCGTCATTAGCGAGATCGAAGACGATCTGGCTCGTCCGCTGCCCATGATGAGGTTGCTGCAAGGCGAGGTTGGCTCAGGCAAAACCATGGTGGCTACCTGCGCTATGCTGCAGGCTGTCGACGCAGGAACGCAGGCAGCACTGCTGGCGCCGACGGAAGTACTCGCCTCCCAACACGCTGCCTCCATTGGGACCTCGGTTCCCGAAGGCGTCAAGGTCGTACTCCTGACCGGCTCCATGCGAACGGCGGACAAGCGGCAGGCTTTATTGGATATTGTCTCCGGTGACGCGGACATCATCATTGGAACCCATGCGATTATCCAAGACACCGTGGAGTTCTTTAACCTTGGATTGGTCGTCGTAGATGAGCAACACCGGTTCGGTGTAGAGCAGCGCGATAGCCTGCGGTTAAAGGCACGTGAAGGCCTCAGCCCCCACGTGCTGGTGATGACAGCAACACCGATTCCGCGCACCATTGCGATGACCGTCTTTGGTGACCTCGCCGTATCAACGCTGACAGAGCTGCCCGGTGGTCGCAAACCTATTCAGTCAGCAGTGGTGGCCGAGTGGCGGCCGACCTGGGTGCTTCGCGCACTCGAGCGGATACGCGAGGAGGTTGCCCACGGCCATCAGGCCTATATCGTCTGCCCGCGCATTGAAGGCAAAGGCGGAGTGCTAGAGCTTGCACAGCAGCTAGAAAACGGTCCCTTCAAGGGACTGCGGGTAGCCATCTTGCATGGAAAGATGCCCAACAAAGACGAGGTAATGACGTCATTTGCCAGGGGAGAGATCGATATCTTGGTCTCTACCACGGTCATCGAGGTGGGCGTAGATGTTCCCAATGCCACGGTGATGCTTATCCGCGAGTCCGAGCATTTCGGCGTTTCCCAGTTGCACCAGTTGCGCGGGCGCGTGGGACGAGGCGGCAATGCCTCCATCTGCCTTTTGCACACCACGGCAGCCGATAACACTCCGTCTTTCCGCCGCATCAATCAAATTGCCCAAACCTCCTCTGGTTTTGAGCTAGCCGAGCTTGACTTGCGCCAGCGCCAGGAGGGAGACATTTTGGGCACCATGCAGTCCGGAACGCACCGCACATTGCGGCTACTGAACTTGGCGGATGACCAAGACATTGTGGAGCGCACCCACACGGATGCGCGTGCCATGGTGATGCGCAATCCCGAGTTGGCTGAGGAACTCACGCGCAATTTGAGCGAAAGCGAACAGGAATACTTGGAGAAGAACTAAGACGGGTTAACCTAGAAGCATGAAAATTTACGCCCCCTTCGCGGGCATCGTCCGCTGCCATGTGAATGTGGGAGACACTGTTGATACCGGAGTACCTCTTGCGACCGTTGAAGCCACGAAGCTCGAGGCTCCCGTAGAAAGCCCGGGACCAGGAAAGGTCCACCGTATTGTGGTCTCTGACTTTAGTGATGTGGTGGGCGGAGACCTTTTGATGGAGATTGGAGAAGCATAAATGACGCGCATTATTGCCGGCGAAGCCCGCGGCCGCACCATTAAAGTGCCCGCAGAAGGAACTCGGCCTACCGCAGATCGCGCCCGCGAAGGGCTGTTTTCATCCCTCACTGCACGGTGGGGCTTTGCTGGATCTTCGGTGCTCGACCTTTTTGCCGGCTCTGGTGCCCTAGGCCTAGAGGCGGCGAGCCGAGGGGCAGAGGAAGCAGTACTGGTGGAATCTTCGGCCGATGCGGTAAAGATCATCCGGCATAACATGGGCGTCGTCAAGCATCCCGGCGTTCGAGTACAAGAGATGAAGGTAGGCACCTACCTGGCCAGTGCCCCGCGCAAGCACTTCGATCTGGTGCTGGCGGACCCGCCCTATGCCTTTGATGAGGTGGATGAACTCATTGCTGCCATCGAACCGGTGCTTACTGACCGCGCAATGGTAGTAATTGAGCGCCACGTTGATTCCGCGGATACTGTGTGGCCTGCCGGGTTTGAGCCCACCGGCCAAAAGCTTAAGAAGCGCACCTTTGGCATCGCACGCATGGATATGGCGGTTTATACCCGTCCCGGCAGCGAAGACGCCGAAAGCTAAACCCCTGAAAAGAAAGCGAAAGTAGCATGACTAAGGCCGTCTGCCCTGGATCCTTCGACCCCGTCACCTTAGGTCACGTCGATATCATCAATCGCGCTAACCAGATGTTTGATGAGGTCACCGTGTTGGTAACCGGTAATCCCGACAAGCCCTCAGGACTCTTTAGCGTGGAGGAGCGTATGGAACTTATCCGCCAGAGCGTGGATTCTTCCATCAAAGTGGATTATTGTTCCGGGCTGTTGGTGGATTACACCACGAAGCATGGGGCAGACGTCCTAGTGAAGGGACTGCGTAGCTCACTGGATTATGAATATGAGCTGCCCATGGCGCAGATGAACCGGCGCCTTTCCGGTATCGATACTGTCTTCCTACTCACGGACGAGAAGTACGGCTATATCAGCTCTTCGCTGTGTAAGCAGGTAGCCAAGTTTGGCGGCGACGTGACGGGGATGTTCCCCGAGCCTGTAGGTCGTGCCGTAAAGGAGAAATACCGTCAGTGAGCCTCGCGCTGATTATTTTCCTCGTCGTTGTCGTTGGTTCGACTCTGCAACGGGTATCCGGAATGGGGCTCGGTCTCATCGGCGGTCCCATCCTCATGCTCATTATGGGGCCGGTCGAAGGTATCCTGGTGATCAACGTTCTGGCCTGCATAAATGCGATTCTGACCACCTATTCCGTGCGTGAAAATGTGAGCTGGAAAAAGTTCGGCCTGATCGCCCCAGTTATGGTGATTGGCTCCTTGGCCGCGGCGCTGCTCATTAGGCGCATGGACACGGCAGGGCTCATGATCGTGGTGGGCGCTGCGCTTCTGGCTGCATTAGCCGTAGTGACATTTGGAAAGAAGTTTGTCCCGCCGATGGAGGGCAAAGGCCCTGCCATCTCCGCGGGTATTCTCGGCGGCTTTACCAATACCTTGGCGGGCGTGGCCGGCCCGGTTATTACCGTCTACGCCCAGGCGGCAAAGTGGCCCCAACATGTCTACGCAGCTACGCTGCAGCCGATTTTTGTCGTAGGCGGATTCTTTTCCGTGATGACCAAGACGCTAACTGGTGCGGCCCACTTTGATGGTCTGCCTTGGGTGATGTGGCCCGCCGGAGTCTTAGGTATGTTCGTCGGCATTTGGGCCGGCACCCGCATTGCTCGGCGTGTTCCACGAGAAAATGCCCGCGTGCTCTCGCTCAGCGTTGCCGGGTTGGGCGCGGCCAGCGCACTGATTCGGGGCATTTTGACGCTTTCGTAGGCGAGTGAGCCACGGCAAAGCCCGCCGGTCCTCTTCGCGGAAGACGGGCGGGCTGAAGGTACTCTTTGGAGTGTAGTGGGGGTTATAGCAACGAAGCCAAAAAGTCCTTGGTGCGTGGCTGTTGCGGGTTATCCAGCACCTCAGCAGGGCTGCCGGACTCAATGACCACGCCGCCATCCATGAAGAAGACCTTATCGGCTACCTCGCGCGCAAAACCCATCTCATGGGTGACTACGAGCATGGTCATGCCTTCGGCCGCGAGGTCCTTCATAACGCGCAGCACTTCGCCGACGAGCTCTGGATCGAGGGCGGACGTAGGTTCGTCGAAAAGCATAAGCTTAGGATCCATAGCCACCGCACGAGCGATGGCCACGCGCTGCTGCTGGCCGCCGGAGAGCTGTACCGGGTAGTTATTGGCCTTGGAAGCAAGTCCAACGTCCTCCAACAGCTCCATAGCGCGGGCGCGGGCGGTCTCTTCCGGAATCTTTTTCACCTGCACCGGTGCCTCAATGATGTTCTCAATCACCGTGCGGTGGGGGAAAAGGTTAAAAGACTGAAAGACCATGCCGATATCGGAGCGCTGTTCTGCGGCTTCCTTCTCGCTGATCTCATACAGGGTGCCGTTCTTTTCGCGGTAGCCAATCAGCTCGCCGTCGACGTAGAGTCGGCCCGCCGTCGCCTTATCAAGGTGGTTAACGCAGCGCAGAAAGGTGGACTTGCCGGAGCCCGAGGGGCCTAGTAGGCAGGCCACTTCGCCGGGCTGGACCTCAAGGTCAATGCCTTTGAGGACCTCGAGTTGTCCGAAGGACTTATGGACGTTCTGGGCGGAAATCATGGGAGTAGCCATTAGTTTTTAGCCTCCGAAATCACGGATACGTTGCGGGGAATAGTGCCTTCAGCGTCTGCCAGCGCAGCAAGTTGGCGGCCAGTAAGTTCGCGGGTCGCACCGCGCTCAAAGCGGCGCTCCAGGAAGTACTGACCCACCATCAGCAGGGACGTAACTACGAGGTACCAGGACGCTGCGACCAGCAACAGCGGGATGGGCTGGAAGAGGGCGGCGGAAATATCCGTGGAACGGCCGAAGATTTCCTCGGTATAAGGAATGGCCACCACGAGGGAAGAGGTCTTGAGCAGAGAAATGAACTCATTGCCTGTGGGCGGAATGATAATGCGCATGGCCTGCGGAAGGACGGTGCGGCGCATGGTCATCCACCAGGACATGCCCAGTGCCTTGGAGGCTTCCTTCTGGCCCTCGGGAACGGAGGTGATACCGGAGCGCACGATCTCGGCCATATAGGCAGCTTCATTAAGGCCCAGTCCCATCACCGCAAGGAAGAAGGCGTTGGTGAGGATCGTCTGCAAAGACACCTCGGTAAAGCCCAAGTTGATGGATTGGTAGATGGCGGAGAGCAGTCCCCAGAACACCAGCTGCACATAGATCGGTGTTCCGCGGAAGACCCATAGGAATATCCAGGAGACGCTGCGCAGCACCGGGTTGGGGGACATGCGCATAACCGCAAGGATGGCACCACCGACAACGCCGATGATCATGGACAAAATGGTGATGGCGATGGTGTGCAAGGAAGCAAGCGCGATGCGCTCATCAAAGAGGTACTGGAAGTAAGTGTCCCAGCCAAATGCCTCGTTGCGGGCGGAAGCAATGATAAACCACACGCCGAGCACGATAAGCAGGCCGGCGAAGACCCAGCGCCACGGGTGTCGTAGAGGTCGCGCCTCGATCTTGGCGGGCTTTTCCTTAGGCTCTGCCGTAGCTGGCGTCGCCGCATTTTCATTAACCATTGATCGGCCTTTCATTAATCATTGCCTGGTCTATTAAGCCATCCTCGATGCCCCAACGGGACAAAATTTCTGCATACTCTCCGGTCTCGATGAGGTGTTGCAGTGCCGCAGCCGAGGCCTTGCCCAAATCGGAATCCTTGGGTACGGCAAAGCCATAGGGCGATGCTTGGAACATATCGCCTATCTGCCGCATCTTTCCTTCGGAGCGATTGACCGCCCACGCCGTTACTGGGGAGTCTGCGGACAGGGCATCTGCGCGTCCCATGAGGACCGCCAGCGCGGCGTTGTCACCGGTGTCATAAGACAAGACAGTGAGATCGCCGTTGCACGCATCCTTCTTAGGGCGCACATCGTCGGTTTCAGATACCGTGGTGCGCTGCACCGCAACAGTCAAGCCGCAAGGATTATCTGGGTCAACCTTCTTAGGTCCATCTACTCGCTCGGCCCACTGGATGCCAGCGTAGAGGTGATCTACAAAGTCGAATTCATTGCGGCGCTCGGGGTTATCCGTGAACCCGGATGCGCCCATATCAATCTGGCCCGATTGCACGGCCGGCAGGATCATGGAGAAGTCCTGTTCCACGGGCTGGAAATCGAGTCCTAAGACGCCGGCAACGGCGCGAGCAAGATCGAGTTCGACGCCTTGGAGTGCGCCGTGGGAATCCTTAAGCTGAAATGGGGCATAGGGTGGGTTAGTTCCGGCTGTGAGGACGCCATCGTTGTCGTTATACATGGCGGCAATTTCCGGCACCATTGCGGAATGGGGTTCTTCCCAGCCGTCCGGTGTGGAATCTTCCTCGTTGGTGACGCAGGCGCCCAGGCTCAGCGTGGGGACGAGGACCGCGGCGATAGTTGCGCGGCGAGAAAACGAGCGCGGCATTATTTTTGCGCCGTCCTTTCATCTATAGCGCGGGCCTTCTTCATATCTACGAAGATGAAGGCGGAGACGATGAGTGCACCGAGGATGAACATGCCGATGATGATGCCGCTAGAGGCATCTTGGTCAGCTCCCCAGGGCCACAGCGCGCGCAGAGAACCGAGCATGAAACCTGCCATAGTCATCAGCGTAGGGGCGCGGTGGTGATCCAGCAGGAAGTTCAATACCTTGATAAACGCCGCAAGACCACACAGGGCACCCAGCGCGAAAACGGCGATAGTGCCTAGGTCACGATCTGAAACGGCACCAATGATGGGCTGGTAGAGGCCCATGGTCAGCAGGATGAGCGAGCCGGAGATGCCAGGCAGGATGAGTGCGCATACCGCGATGGCGGCGGCGAAGAAGACCACAATAAGGCTGGGGTTCTCGTGCGGTTCGGAGGTGAATCCGGTGATAAAGAAGATGGCAATCGTGGCAACGACGAACGCGATGATGGACGAGGGGCGTAGCCTCTCCTGCTTAGAAAGCATGGATAGCGGTACAAAAATGGACACGGCAACCATGCCCAAAAAGAGCGCTCCGGAAGCCGATACGTGATTATCTACGAAGTTAGAAAGCACGGTGGACATTCCGAAGACGGCGATGAACATGCCGATCGCTACGGAGATGAGGAAGCTCCATTCCACCTTCTTGAAGCGGCCGGAGATGAGATCGTTGGCGTTGTGGACTGCGCGTTCATAAATGCCCACGATGAGCGCCACGGTGCCACCGGAGATGCCCGGTACGAGCTCGGCCATGCCGATGAGGGCGCCGCGGATAGCGTTCAAAATGTACTGCATAAAATAAAAATCTACCTGGGAGGGGGCTGGTGCGGAGGGCGACTGGCCTAGCAAGGCAGCAGAAAAGTGCCGAAGTGGGAGGCTAGGCGAACCACTGTGAATCGTAATGCATATCTTTCATTAGAGGGCGGTGATCTACCTGCCGCGCTAGGGGAGGGTCTTCTCCCTAACCGTAGAGGTAAAACCGCATTCATGAATATTCTGTCAGTTTAATGCACCCCAATGCAACTATGCAGTTTGGGGCAGGTTATACGGAATCTCACACGAGAAGATGTCTCTTCCAGAGGCAACCATAAGTTTCCCATTATTCAGTCTCCTGTTTACGCGGGCTTCAACTAGCTGAAAGCTTCACGTCCTAGAATCCCTTGCGTATTCCCGCCATCTTCCCTGAGCAAGCATTCCTTTCCATTCTTAAAGGACTCTCTATGAAAAATCGTTTCGTCCTGCCTGCGCTAACTGCAACCGCGGTGGTGGGAAACCTCATTGTTGTACCGGCCGCAAGCGCTGCGGAGGTTGGGGCCGAGGGGGCGTCGCCAAGCGAGGGCTCTCGTTTCAGCATCGGCGTCTTACCGGATACCCAGTTCTATTCGCGCTATTCCACCCCGGAGACGGGCAACTTGGCCCAAGCTCGCTACGGAAGCGAACCCTACTTGGCCCAAACTCAATGGTTGGTAGACCACCAAGACGAGCTGAACATGGACTTCGTCACCCACTTAGGCGATGTCGTCGACCAGTGGAACGTGGAGGGCGAATGGCAGGTAGCCGATAAGGCCATGCAGGTCCTCGACGACTCGGATCTGAACTACTCCATCCTGCCCGGCAATCACGACATGGACGTCGAGGGGGCGGCGGCCCACCCGTATGACAAGTGGTTTAGCGCCGATCGCGCCAAGGCCGCAAACCCGGAGACCTTCCAAGAGCGCTACACTGCGGTCAATAATGACTCCGAGGCTCACATCTTTGAGGCTGAGGGTCAGAAGTACCTCAACCTTGCGCTGGGCTGGCGCGCCGATGAAAAAGCCATTGAGTGGGCGCAAGGCATCATCGATAAGCACCCCAACCTCCCCGTCATCGTCACGACGCACGAAGCCCTCAATATCGATGGCGAGGGCAACGTTTTCTATTCCGATGACTATGGCAAGGGCCTATGGGATAAGTTCATCAAGCGCAACGACCAGATCTTCCTGGTGATGGGCGGCCACCACCACGGTGCGGGCTACCGTGTGGACAAAAACGATGCCGGCCATGACGTCGTTTCCATCTTGCAGGACTATCAAATGGCCTATCAGGGTGGCAATGGATTGCTAGGCGTGCTCGAGTTCGACCTTTCCGGCAAGCAGCTGGAGATGACCGCGCTCTCTCCGTGGGTGGCGCAGAAGCCGCACGAGGAGCTGACGCAGTTCGACAAGCTCACCCTGGATGGTAAGGGCGATAGCTACGCCATTCCGTTCGACTTTGAGCAGCGTTTTTCCTCCTTTTCCCCGGATTTCACCGTGGGTGAGGGCCACCAGCCGGACCTGGCGCAGCGTGCGCGCGACATCGCCGCGGAAGGCTATAGGCCCTATACCATCGCGGAGGATGAGCTGCCCAAGGGCGCGGATGACTTTGCCAAGAATGATCGCACGGTATTCCACTGGCGCCCGGGCCAGGCCCAGGACAAGGACGGGCATGCGCTTGCCGACGGCGCCCCTGCCGGCCGTGGCACCACCATCCCCGATATTGCCAGCGATTCCGGCAGCGACCTGCATCGTTCTGGCGCCATGCTAGGTGATCGGGTGACCTATAGCTCCGATCACCACCCGCTGTCCTCTGATGCCGGATCCCTCTTCTGGTCCGACCCTGCCGGCAAGGTAGGCAATGCCGAGTTCCGCACCGATAAGGGCGCGGCAGCCAATAGCGTCGATACCACCAAGGGGTATACCTTCGAATCCTTCGTCAAGATTCCTAAAGACTTCAATGGTGCCCAGCATGGCTGGGGAAGTGCGCTTAGCCGCGACTCTGCCATCAACAAGCTGGTGGACGGCTCCGAAGACACGGATCCCACCGTCATGTTTGGTATCTCCAATCTCCGCGAGCTGCGCTGGTGGGCGGAGCCGAAGCAGGGAAGCGGTTCTACAGTATGGTCCCACGAGGTGCCCAAGGACGAGTGGATGCACATCGCCGTGGTCAATGATCCGGAGCGCGATAGCGTGGAGATGTTCATCAACGGCGCGCCTATCTTACGCAACGCGGTAGGCGCCGAAGGCCTTCTCCCGCGCGACCTGCAGTGGGTCATGGGCGGTGGCTTTGATAATCAGCGCCCGCAGGACCCCTGGTACGGCTGGCTTGGTGAAACCCGACTGACCCAAGGAGTTCTGGGCAAGGAGGAATGGCTTACCGCCCGTGCGCATGATTCCGGCAAGCCGGCCGATACCACGCAACCTGCCACGGGGAGCTCCGCATCGAGCAGCGGCGCGAGCTCCAAGCCCGCCATCTTCGGAGCAATCCTCGGCATCGCAGGCGTGGCCGGACTCATTGGTCTAGCATTACCGCAGCTGAAGGCTTCCATCCCGCAGATCAACGCAGCGCTACGCAAGTACCACCTGCCAACGCTGCCTGAACTGGGCTAAAGCAAAGACCTCGGTTTCCTGACTTAGTGGAAACCGAGGTCTTTTCTAGTCGTGCCCCTGGTGAGACTCGAACTCACACTGGACGGGTTTTGAATCCGTTGCCTCTGCCAATTGGGCTACAGGGGCGCACTCTCCAAAGGCGAACTGCCTTTGACTGTGAAAATAGTAGCGCAGGCACTAGGCGAATTCCTAATTGGGTAGGGGGCGGCGGGGGAATGCCCACGTCATCCACAGTATCTACACCGGGGTGTTCGGATGTCGGCCTGGTTCTCTAGGATGGGGCAGGTGACTACTAATCAGCCTCGACTTCTGCTCATTGACGGCCACTCTATGGCCTTTCGTGCCTTCTATGCCCTGCCGGTGGATAATTTCTCCACCTCAGGAGGTCAGCACACTAATGCCGTGTATGGATTCTTATCGATGCTCTCTAATATCGTGGCGGAAGAGACCCCCGACGCCATTGCGGTGGCATTCGACGTGGGGCGCAAGACCTTCCGCACTGAGATGTTCTCGGAATATAAGGCCCAGCGCGAGGCCGCGCCGGAGGAATTCAAGGGTCAGGTAGACCTCATTCGCGAGGTGCTCGAGGTGCTGGGCATTACCACCCTCTCTCGTGAGAACTACGAGGCCGATGACATTCTGGCTACTCTCGCAACCGAGGCACAGGACTATGAGACTCTCATCGTCACTGGAGACCGTGACTACCTGCAGTTGGTTAATGAGTCTACGACGGTGCTCTATCCGATGAAGGGCGTATCCACGCTCCACCGCTTTACCCCTTCCGCGGTAGAAGAGAAGTACGGTCTCACCCCCGCGCAATACCCGGACTTTGCCGCGCTGCGTGGCGATCCTTCTGATAATTTGCCGGGCATCCCAAAGGTGGGCGAGAAGACGGCCACCAAGTGGATAGTCAAGTATGGAGACTTGGCATCCTTGGTAGAGCACGCCGAGGAAATTAAGGGCGTGGTGGGCAATAACTTCCGCGAGCGCATCGAGCAGGTGCAGATGAACCGGAAACTCACCCAGATGATCACGGACATGGACCTAGAGGTCGGTCCAGATGACTTGGCCTTTAAGGAAGCCAAGGTCGCCGACGTTGCCGCCAAGTTCGATGACCTAGAGTTCGGTACCAACCTGCGTGATCGCGTACTCGCCGCCATTCCCAATGATGGTGCTGAGGCAGCGCAGCAAGCCGAGGAAGTCCAAGAGCTAGAAACAGTCATCGACGATGAGCCATTGTCTCAGTGGCTGCCTGGCCGTAAGCACGTTGCAGTTTATGTCCAAGGCGAGGGAAACCCGGGGCAGGGTGATGCTTCGGCGATTGCTTTCGTGGACCAAGAACGCCACGGCCTGCAAGTGGAGCTGGGCGATCTTACTGCCGAGGACGATAAGGTCCTTGCACAGTGGTTGGCCTCCGATGCGCCGAAGTATTTCCACGAGGCAAAGGCGGCCTTCCATATGCTTGCCGGCCGCGGTATTGAGCTTGCCGGCATCGCTCATGACACGGCCCTTGCTGCCTACCTGCTTCGCCCTGGTCAGCGCACTTATGCGCTTGCCGACGTCTACCAGCGCCACCTCCAAAAGACCCTCGGCGCCGCCACGGAGCAGCTGTCCCTTTTGGATAATTCCTCTCTAGTGGACCAGGCCGCGGCAATTATGGAGCTGGCAGAACGGCTCACTGCGGAGCTGCAGGAGATTGACTCTTTCGAGCTCTATACCGACCTCGAGCTGCCGCTGGTAACCATTCTGGCGCGCATGGAGGCTACCGGAATCGCCGTGGACGTTGACATTCTCGAAACGCAAAAGGATGCCTTTGTAGAGCAGGTTGCAGAACAAGAGCGCGCCGCCCGCGAGCTTGCAGGCGATGACAAGCTCAACCTTAACTCGCCGAAGCAGCTGCAAACCGTACTCTTTGAGACCTTTGAGCTGCCCAAGACCAAGAAGACGAAGACGGGCTATTCCACCGCGGCCAAGGAGATTGAACAGCTTGCGGCCAAGAACCCCCATCCCTTCCTGGATCACCTCTTGGCACACCGCGAGTACCAGAAGATGAAGACGACATTGGAAGGGCTTATCAAAACCGTGCAGCCTGACGGCCGCATTCACACCACGTTTAACCAAACCGTGGCCTCTACCGGCCGCTTGTCATCCACCGAACCCAACCTGCAAAACATTCCTGTGCGTACGGAGGCCGGCCGCCAGATCCGTTCTGCCTTCATCGTGGGCAATGGCTTCGATGAACTCATGACCGCGGACTACTCGCAGATTGAAATGCGTGTGATGGCACACCTCTCTGCAGACCCGGGCCTCATCGAGGCCTACAAGGAAGGCGAAGACCTGCACAACTATGTTGGCTCTCGAGTCTTTGACGTCCCCGTTGACCAAGTGACACCCGAGCTGCGCCGCCGGGTTAAGGCAATGTCATATGGGTTGGTATACGGACTTTCCGCTTTCGGCCTATCCCAGCAATTGGGCATTCCGGCAGGGGAGGCAAAGTCCATCATGGAAAGCTACTTTGAGCGCTTTGGTGGCGTGAAGAAGTACCTCGATGAAGTCGTGGTCCAAGCCCGCAAGGATGGCTACACGGCAACGCTCTTCGGCCGTCGCCGCTACTTGCCAGAGCTTAACTCCGATAACCGCCTAGCACGCGAGAACGCAGAGCGCGCAGCACTTAATGCGCCGATTCAGGGCACTGCCGCTGACATTATTAAGGTGGCGATGATTCGCGTGGACCGCGCACTGCAGGGGTTGAAGTCTCGCGTGCTGCTGCAGGTGCATGATGAATTGGTAGTTGAAGTTGCCCCCGGTGAGGCCGACACGGTTCGAGAGATTCTCGAGCGTGAGATGGACTCTGCCATCGAGCTGAACGTGCCGCTAGAGGTTTCCGCCGGTGCTGGCAAGGATTGGGATGCCGCAGCCCACTAGCTCGGTTACTTTCTCCCGCCGGGAAAAAGCGCGCTTGAGGCTCGCCTCTCAGGGCCTAACCCTGAAGCGGTGGGAGAGTGCTGAGGAGGCGGCCCGCGCCTTCGGCGTCATGCAAGGCCAAGACCTGCATTCGGTGCGCCGGTCACTGGCTTTGCGGACAAAAGACCATTCGGATGCTGGAAACATTGTGCGTGGGTATCCCATGCGCAATACTCTCTTCGCGGCTTCCATCAAGGACATAGGCTGGATAACTGAACTCTGCGCCAAGGAGCGCAAGGGTGATGCCGAGTTGCGGCCGGAGGTAAACAGACTCATCGAGCGGCCGCTTTCGCGCGCAGAACTCAAAGAGCGGGCTTCCGCGGCGTTGCCCGATGTTCCTTTCTGGCATGTTGTGCGTGTAGCAATGGAAGGCGGTCACGCCGTCTATTCCGGAGCCGATCAGCTCATCACACCGGTGGATCTGCCGGGGCTAGAGGAGACCTTCAATGGTGATACAGTAGCGGCGACCGCGGAGCTGATGACCCGGTACTTCCGCACTCACGGTCCCGCCACGTTGCACGACTTTTCTTGGTGGACAAAGCTCCCACAAAGACTGATCCGGCCCGCTGCCGAGAACCTCCCGCCGGACATCATGCGCTGCGGCGAAGATTCCCAGGATCTTGTGTCGGCTGAGATAGTGGAAGTGACCGAAGCACGAAAGAGGCAATCGGTATTGCTGTTGGGAGCATTTGACGAGTACATCTTGGGTTATAAAGACCGTCTTTTTGCGATGACTAAGGAGGTCCACGAGGTACTTGTTCCTGGAAACCGCGGGGTATTTCGCCGCGCCATCGTGGTGGATGGACAGGTCCGTGGAACGTGGAATAAGCAAACCATCGAGGATTTGGGCATGCCCGGGTATGCCCAACAGAAGGTAAAGAGAATGTGGCGGGATGCGAACTAAGTTTTTAGGTAGCGTTTTCTGTGCGGAAAAAATTATGAGTGTTCGTCTAGAAACTAAGAAGGGAATAACCCCGCAGTGTCGTTAGACAAGAAGACGAGTAAGTGGACCCTCCGTGTCTTTGAAAGCCTTTGGGCCATTCAGGTAAACTCTCTAGCCATCGATATTGCTGAGCTCGGGCTTGAACGGTTTCTTGCAGAACATAAGGCCTATGCCATCGGGTACGGAATTATTGCGGTGTCGTATGTTGTGGCCGCCATGACCGTCGCCCGCGTGGCGCCCAACCCGAAGGTCAGAAGACTAACGGCCGCCGCGGTGATGGTGGTAGCTACGGCACTAGCATTCCTCTTCCCATCTTCCTGGATGTTCGCTGTCCTGGTAGTCCTTGCGCTCCTGTATTACTTGGTGCCGCGAAAAGAAGGCGTGTCCATCTGAGCTCGGCGCTCGACTAGGCAATTGGCCAGCATGTCAAAAGGGGTTTGGCCGAAGGCGAGGACACTCACGCTTAGGACGCCGAGTAGCAACGGCACAATAAACGGCACTCCCGTCAGTGTGAGCATAGAAAGTAACAGCCAGGAGTTGCGGAGGCAGGCAGCGCGCCATCCGGGGTGGGTAGCGAGGATCTCCAGCTTGAGTGACCATTTTCCCAGCGAAGTTGTCTTCGTGGCCTCGGCCCATACGCGGTAGGCGTAGAAGACTAGGGCGAGGGCCACAGCGTTGTAAATTTCCAGGGCGTGGCCGGTTAAGGGGGCGTCGGCAAGCGCATTAATGGCCCAGCGCGCCACAACGATGACGGCCGCTGCCAGGAAGGCGTCGATCCACCATGCGAGGCCGCGGCGTAGGAGTAGGCCAATTCGATCCAGAAACATGCCCATAGGTTAGCGGCAATTTCGGCAGACGAAAATAATGGTGCCGGGAAAGATTTCGCCTCGCTCTGGCGACCATTGGCCCCAAGTGGTGGTGAGATCTTTAGGCCATTCGGGCTCGATAATGTCCTCGATTAGGAAAGGGCCTTCGCCCTGTAAAGCCTGAAACCAATCGGCGATAGTGCGGTGGAACTCCGCATAGGTCAGGTTGCCATCGCGGTCTTGCTCCAGATAAGCACGATCGAAATAGCTGATATCGGCCGTCAGATCGGCGGGGTCATCAGGGAATATCCAGCGCATCGGGTGGTTGGCCGAAAGGACAAAGCGACCAGTTGGTTTAAGAACGCGGGAGACTTCACTTAGGGCTAAGTCAAGGTTGGCAAGGAAGGGAAAGGCTCCGAAAGCTGAGAATGCGGCGTCGAAGGAGTCGGTGGCGTAGGGGAGTGAAAGCGCATCGGCTTGGGCTAATGGGAGTCCGGGGGCAGCGTGGTTCAGCATGCCGCGGGAGATATCGAAGCCGGTGGCGAAGTGCGCGCGCGACTGCAGCCATTCGGTGCACGGGGCGGAGCCGCAGCCAATTTCGAGGACGGAAGAAGTTGAGACGTCGCCTAGCAAGTGTGCTTGATCTTCGTGGAGCATTTCCGGGCACCAGTAAAAGGAAGAAAGGTAGTCGGGGTGCTCGGCGTGGTAATTGGCGGCGTCGCTATCCCAGTAGGCCTGGTTTGCGTGCGAGGGGGAAGTCACGGTGGGAGAAATTCCTTTGCGAAATAGTTGGTCCGTGTATTTGCCCTTTAAGCTGGACAGATGTAGTGTTAGACGGGCGTGTCTATGCCACGGGTTGTTCTAAGCCCCTGTAGGAAGGCTTTAAGCAATTACGAGGCGGGATCGAATATTCCTCTTTTTTAGCTGCATTTGCGCAGCTTAGCAAGCTTTTTTCGAGAGACGCGCAGTTGTCCAATTTCGATTTCCTACATTTATTCGGAGCATTTTTTCAATATGCCATCTTCTAACACCCCGCAGGTTGCGATTAACGATATCGGAACCGCAGAGGACTTCCTCGCAGCTGTAGACGCCACCATCAAGTACTTCAACGATGGTGACATTGTCGAGGGTACCGTCGTCAAGGTTGACCACGACGAGGTACTGCTGGACATCGGATACAAAACCGAAGGCGTTATCCCTTCCCGCGAGCTGTCCATCAAGCACGACGTCAACCCGGACGAGGTTGTTGAGGTCGGCGATGAGGTTGACGCACTTGTTCTCACCAAGGAGGACAAGGAAGGTCGACTGATCCTGTCCAAGAAGCGTGCACAGTACGAGCGCGCATGGGGCGCCATCGAGGAGCTGCAGGCCAAGGAAGAGCCTGTTACCGGTACCGTTATCGAGGTTGTCAAGGGCGGCCTCATCCTGGATATCGGCCTGCGTGGCTTCCTGCCTGCATCCCTCGTTGAGATGCGTCGCGTCCGTGACCTGGAGCCGTACATCGGCCAGGAGCTGGAAGCAAAGATCATCGAGCTGGACAAGCAGCGCAACAACGTTGTCCTGTCCCGCCGTGCATACCTCGAGCAGACCCAGTCCGAGGTTCGCTCCGAGTTCCTGCACCAGCTGCAGAAGGGCCAGGTCCGCAAGGGCGTTGTTTCCTCCATCGTCAACTTCGGCGCCTTCGTCGATCTCGGCGGTGTCGACGGCCTGGTTCACGTTTCCGAGCTGTCCTGGAAGCACATCGACCACCCATCCGAGGTTGTCACCGTTGGTGACGAGGTAACCGTTGAGGTTCTGGACGTTGATCTGGACCGCGAGCGCGTTTCCCTGTCCCTGAAGGCTACCCAGGAAGATCCGTGGCGCGTATTCGCCCGCACCCACGCTGTGGGCCAGATCGTTCCGGGCAAGGTCACCAAGCTCGTTCCGTTCGGCGCCTTCGTTCGCGTCGAGGAGGGTATCGAGGGCCTGGTTCACATCTCCGAGCTGGCTCAGCGCCACGTCGAGGTTCCGGACCAGGTTGTCACCGTTGGCCAGGAAGTTATGGTCAAGGTCATCGACATCGATCTCGAGCGTCGTCGTATCTCCCTGTCCGTTAAGCAGGCAGACGAGGACTACACCGAAGAGTTCGATCCGTCCAAGTACGGCATGGCTGACTCCTACGACGAGCAGGGCAACTACGTCTTCCCTGAGGGCTTCGACCCTGAGACCAACGAGTGGAAGGAAGGCTTCGACGAGCAGCGTCAGGCTTGGGAGGCACGCTACGCAGAGTCCGAGCGTCGCTTCAACCTGCACACCGCTCAGATCGAGCGCAACCGCGCCGCAGCCGCTGAGGCTGCTGAGTCTGCTGAGTCCTCCAACTACTCCTCTGATTCCTCCGATGCAGCTCCGGCATCCGAGACTCAGGCAGAGGTTGGCGGCTCCCTGGCTTCCGACGAGCAGCTCGCCGCACTGCGCGACAAGCTCGCTGGCAACTAAAGCTTCCGCTTAGTTTCCGCTAAGCCTGAAAGCTTGGCTCACGGCCGCGCCCACTTCATCACCTAGATGGGGTGGGCGCGGCTTTTGTGATCTTTTAGACAGTTTGTGCAATCGTTTGCCAGGATGTTCGTTGCCTTTAGGTGGTTGACCAGCGGACAAGCAGTGACAAGTGGAAAAACTCCCTGGCAAGTCCACAAAACGGGCTTTTGTTCATGTGGGAATCCTCTTATACTCAAACCTGACGTTATAGCCAGTGTAGTACTGGTTATAAGTGGTATTTGAACTGAGGAGTAAGAAGTGGCATCTATCAAGGACACTTCCACCCACATCATTGAAAGTATCGGCGGCGCCGACAACATCACGTCGCTGACGCACTGCGCTACGCGCCTGCGCTTTCAACTGGCCGATGCGGGGAAAGTTGACCAAGAAAAGCTCGATAGCGAACCAGCGGTGCTTGGAACCGTGCCCCAGGGCGCTCACGGCTACCAGGTAGTCATGGGCGGCGGCGTCGCTGACTACTACAACGAGATCATCAAGCAACCCGGTGTGCATGCCTCCAGCGACAAAGAAGCGTCCTCTAAGAAGGAGTATGACGGTGTTCGCGGTAAGTATGACTGGGTAGATTACTGCTTCGAGTTCCTTTCTGATACTTTCCGTCCCGTCCTGTGGGCTTTGCTGGGCGCCTCGCTCATCATCATGCTTCTCATTCTGGCGGACACGGCGCACATCCAGGATTTCCGCGCACCGCTGGAGGAGCAACCAGAAGGCTTCCGCCTGGCTCACGCCATGTACCAGTCGGTCTTTTACTTCCTGCCGGTAATGGTCGGTGCCACCGCGGCCCAAAAACTAGGTGCGAATATGTGGGTCTCCGCGGCTATTCCCGCAGCACTTTTGACCCCCGAATTTATGTCGCTGGGTGAGCAAGGCGATACCGTCAACGTGTTTGGCCTGCCGCTGGTCATCAACTCCTATGGCTCCCAGGTATTCCCGCCCATTTTGGCCGCAATCGGCCTGTACTGGGTGGAAAAGGGGCTAAAGAAGATCATCCCGAGCGCAGTTCATATGGTCTTCGTGCCGTTCTTCTCCTTGCTCATCATGATTCCGGCAACGGCCTTCCTGCTCGGCCCGTTCGGCATTGGCGTAGGCAATGGCATTTCCTGGGTCCTTTACCAAATCAATGATTTCTCGCCGTTCATCCTGGCTATCGTCATTCCGCTGCTGTACCCGTTCCTCGTTCCGATGGGCCTGCACTGGCCGCTGAATGTCATCATGATTCAGAACATCGCAACCTACGGCTACGACTTCATCCAGGGGCCGATGGGCGCATGGAATTTCGCCTGCTTCGGCGTCGTGGGCGCGGTCATGGTTATCTCCTTCAGGGAGAAGAACAATGCCATGCGCCAGGTCTCTATTGGTGCCTTCGCCGCGGGCATGCTTGGTGGCGTGTCGGAGCCTTCCCTCTACGGCATCTTGTTGCGCTTCCGCCGTAGCTACTACCGGTTGCTGCCAGGTTGTGCGGTAGGCGGCGCAATCATCGGTATCTTTGATGTCCGCGCTGAGGCCTTCGTCTTTACCTCTGCATTGACCACCGGCGCTATGACGCCGCAACTGGGCTACGTCCTTGGTATTACGGCTGCATTCCTTACCTCTTTCTTCCTGACCCTGTTCTTCGGCTACCGCACAGCAGAAGAAAAGCAGGCAGACTTGGAGCGCATCGCCCGCGAACAGGGCGAATCTGTGGATGACGTAGCTGCTCGTTCGGAGTTTAAGTCCACCAAGACTGGGAAGGGAGAGTTCTCGAATGCGGGTGGCGCCGTTGCTGCTGGCGCTGCGGGCGCTGCTGCTACTGGTGTTGCCGCCAAGCAGGCTGGCAAGGACGACATCGTGTTGGATTCCCCTCTAGAGGGCGAGGCAGTGGACCTCTCAGAGGTCCCAGATCCTATCTTCGCAGGCGCGAAGCTGGGGCCTGGCATGGCAGTCCAGCCAACTGGCACTACCGTCTATGCGCCTGCCGACGGCAAGGTGCTCACCGTTCAAAAATCCGGCCATGCGGTAGGCCTTAGCCTCGACAATGGCGTGCAACTGCTCATCCACGTGGGCCTCGATACCGTGGAACTGGGCGGCGAAGGCTTCGAAGTTCATGTGGAAAAGAAGCAACGTATTGCCGCGGGCGATAAGTTGATTAGCTTTGACCCAGACTTCATCCGTTCCAAGGGCTATAACCTGATTACTCCGGTTGTGGTCACTAACGCCACCAAGTTCGGCGCGGTCTCCGGTGAAGCCGGCCAGGTTACCCCGAGTGATGATTTGCTCCGCATTCCGCCGAAGCCGGAGGAAGCAGCGGAATAAAGAAACGCTGACACCTATAGCGACAGAGGAACCCCGCATCAACGCGTGTGAACTGGCCCCCGAAAGTTGGACTGGTTTAATTCTAGGCGGTTAGGGCTTCAAGGGTCTGATTTCGATATTGCA
>NZ_JASOKQ010000020.1:0-39044 GCF_030216265.1 Corynebacterium sp. UMB0012 | reverse complement strand
ACTTCGGGCTCTCAATGAAAACTACTCCCCACTAATCGGAAACTGATTTCTCAGTCCAACTAATGGGGAGCAGTTCATGCTCGCGAAGGCTCTACTACTTCCAGCTAATACCTCAAAAGGAAGATCTTACTGGTTGATACGCCATGGGACACTGTTCTTCGGCAGCATGCCGTGGGTGTAGAGGTAGTCGATGGTGGATAGGATGCCCAGCACCGTGCCGCCGCCTACGAGTGCAGCCAGGAAGGAGAACCCTGCGACGGAAGACATATCTGCATCCTTGCCGTCTTTACCATTGATGCCATCGCGGCCGTCACGTCCGTCGCGGCCATCGCGGCCATCGCGGCCATCCTGGCCGTCTTCGCCGTCGCGGCCATCCTCACCGTCTCGGCCGTCACGACCATCGCGTCCATCGCGGCCGTTCTCGCCATCCTTACCGTCACGACCGTCACGACCATCGCGGCCATCTTGGACATCCTTGCCATCTACGCCGTCCTGGCCGTCCTTACCGTCCTGGCCGTCTTTGCCCGGAACAACCGCAGCTTCGGTAGTGGAAGGCTCGGTGGATTCTTCAGAGGTCGGCTCTTCGGTGGCCGATTCTTCTGCGGAGGTCTCCTCGGTGGAAGTCTCTTCTGCGGAGGTCTCTTCTGCAGACTCGGACGGGGTGGTCTCTGCAGAGGTAGCATCCTCAGAAGCCGGAGCCTCGGAAGTGGTCTCCTCAGAGGAAGGCTCCTCAGAAGGGTTGTCCTCTGCAGGCTGGTCCTTGGTCTTCTTACCGTTGAGCATATCGGAGCACAGCTGGCCGGCTGGGGCGTTCACGGCCGCGAGATCGGAGGCTGCGGCGGAGATGTTGTTCAGGGAGTCTTCGATGCTCTTCTGCTGATCCTTGCTCAGCTTCAGGTCACCAGCAACACCCGCGCCAGGAACCAGGCCTGCGATGGTAACGGCTGCATTGAAGAGCTTCAGGATTACCGTGGTGCCCTTGCCAAAGACACCGTCTGCGAACTTGAGCAGGCCGGAAACGGTCTTCTTAGCGCCATCCGGGTTGTTCATATCAACGTCGGCATCGGCGTTATCGATACGGCCGATGGCCATGCCCTGGGCGCGGGAAAGATCCCAGGTCACGGTCTTGTCCTTTTCGCCTTCCTTGACCAGCTTGGCAATGCCGTCCCAGGTCTTACCGGAAATCTTGTCAATGAAATCGGACGGAACCAAGTCACCGACAACCGGGATGACTTCCCAGACGGTCTTGAGGATCTTTTCGCCACCATCGTAGAAGGCCTTAGCCAGCGCTAGCTTGAGGTCAAGCATGTTGCCTTCCTTGTCAGGGGCATCAGTTACCTCACAGACGAGCTTATCCTTCTTCTCATCCTTGACCACCTTGACGTTGACGTCGCCGTTGGAGGCCTCAGTCTGTGCAAGTTCCTCGAGGGTGGTCGGCTTTGCAGACTCCTCGGAAGCCGGAGCCTCCGCGGTCCCCTCCGCGCCGTCTACGGCGTACGGGGTGATGGACTCGGCGGCGTCTTCTTCCGCGTCGAGTTCTTCCATCGCCTTATCGCCGGCGTTGTTTTCCTCCAGCAGGTTGCCGTCTTCATCGAATTCGATGCCGTTGAGGCTAACGGTAGCGTCGGTGGTCTTTTCGTCGACGAAGGTGGTGTCGTCGGCGGCGACGGCGGTAGGCACAACAGTGATGGAAGAGAAGGTGGCTACGGCCACTGCGCTGGCAATGAGGCGAGAAGTTCGGCGTGCGCCCATGGATTAACTCCCTGTAGATGTGGTTAAAAAATGACATTGCGCGCGCCGCGTGCGGATGGTGCTGGGTCACGGCGTTCGCATGGACGGGGAATACCCTACAGCGCGTTAAGAGTATTTTCTACTTAAATTTTAAGGTTTACCCAGCAACAATACCGCTGGATACAGCGCCCAGGCCACTGAACAGGCATAATAAAAATTATATGGAACGGCCGTTAACCTAAAATTTCCCTAAATGCTTCCCCGAATTGGGGCACTCTGGCGCAGAAAACTTCAACGGCCACCGAGAGAGGGAATCTCGGTGGCCGTGAACATCCCCTTGCGTGAAACGAGGAAGTCTATGTGATTTATGCAGTTGTAGCCCGGCGGGCCGCCTCGCGCTTGGCGCGGACCTTTTCCACCACTGCGGCAACGCGGGCACGCTCTTCTAAGAACTGCGGTGGGTTATGCCCGCGCATCGTGCGGACATAGGCCGGGTGGGTATCAAGCACCGTGTGCTTCCACGCTTGGACCGCAATGAGGGCGGACTCGCCGGTGCGCTTGTACAAGTGCGGCAGCGAGACCATGTCGAGGTTGCGGGCCACGGCGTCGGTTTGCGCGAGCACGTACTCGACTACCTCGCGGAGGTAATCCGCCACGGCCTGGGTGCGAGAGCGCAGGGACTCGGCCAGCTCGTGCACCACGATGGGCTTGGAGATGGGGAATCGCTCATCCAATAGGCGCGGGGTAAGTTGTTCCGGCTCTTCCACGTCATTCACGCCGGAAGAAGCGGCGGAAATGGTACCGGAGCGCACACCGGAGACCAGGGCTTGGCGCAGGCCCATCAGCTCGCCTACACAACGGCCGGAGTCAACGCGGGCGTCTTCGACGATATCGCCCAGCTCAGCTAGGCAATCCATGCACAGCTCTTCGTCCCAATCCTCGATGGCTTCAATGAGGTGCTCGAGATATTCTGCGACTTCGTCGCCGATATTGTAAATCTCTTGCGTAAGCTCGCGGTGGCGCAGCTCGGCGGCGATTTTATGCATAGGCTTCGAGCCACTCCTTCCACGGTCCCATTTCTAACCTCTAGTAGAGGTTGAGGTTTGCTGTAACGCCTCACGACTTTATGCGAGATCCGCCGCCACGAGCGCGCGACACTCCGAAGCCATTCACAGGTTTATGGCAGGTTCGCTCGCACTGAAGCGAGGATGGTGGGGTGAGCTGCAGAAGGGGGCGTCGGCAAGCAGGGCAAAAAGAAACACCCGAGGGAATTCCCTCGGGTGTACCCGTCGCGCAGCCTAGCGCTTGTACAGGTGCTCGATGGCCGCAGCATAGCGCTGCGCTACCACGTTGCGCTTAACCTTCATGGTGGGGGTCAGCTCATTTTCTTCCTCGGTAAGGTCAGATTCGAGGATGTAGAACTTCTTGATGCCCTCCGCATGGGAGACGGTGGAATTAACCTGGTTGATGGCATCCTGCAGCTCCGCGCGCAGGGTCGGATCGGTAGCCAGCTCGCGCATGGAGCGATTCTCCGGAATGTTGTGGTCCAGCTTCCAGCGCTTCAAAATGTCCGGATCCAGCGTCAGCAGCACACCAACGAAGGGCTTGCCATCGCCAACCACCATGGCCTGGGAGATAAGCGGGTGTCCGCGCAGGATATCCTCCATCGGGCCAGGCGAGACATTCTTGCCGCCGGCCGTGACAATGAGGTCCTTCTTGCGGCCGGTGATAACGAGCTTGCCGTCCTCATCAATCTCACCCAGGTCGCCGGTGTTGTACCAGCCATCCTCGAGGGCCTCGGCCGTGGCTTCCGGATTATTCCAGTAACCGTGGAAGACGATATCTCCCTTGATGCAGATTTCGCCTTCATCGTTGATGCGGAAGGTCACGCCACCCATCGGCGGGCCAACGGTGCCGATGGACTGATCCACAAAGTCCACCGCGGCCGCGGCGGCGACCTCGGTCAAGCCATAGCCCTCATAGACCGGGATGCCGATGCCGCGGTACCAGTGCAGCAGGTCGTGGCCCATGGCGGAGCCGCCGGTAATGCAGTAGTTCACGTTGCCGCCCACGCCTTTGCGGATGGTGGAGTAGACCAGCTTGTCAAAGACCTTGTGCTTGGCCTTGAGGAAGCGGTCCGGCCCCTCCGGCTTATCCAAAGCCTTGGAGTACTCGATGGCTACCTTCTCGGACTGCTCAAAAAGCAAGGTCTTGATACCGGAATCGGCCACCTTTGCGGCAGCAGAGTTGCGCACCTTTTCAAAGACGCGCGGCACGCCCAGAATGACGTTGGGACGGGAGCGGGCAAATTCGATGGAGATGGTGGAAAAGTCCGACCAGTGATTCTGGGAGGCACCACGCATGGCCACCGCAATGGATACCGCGCGAGCAAAGACGTGGGCCAGCGGCAGGAAGGTCAGGGTGTGGCTACCCGGCACGGCGAAGATGCCAATCGGGTTGGTGCACAGGCCACGGGTCTGGGCCAGCCAGTTGCGGTGGGTCAGGATGCAGCCCTTGGGGCGGCCGGTGGTGCCCGAGGTATACACCAGGGAGGCCAGGTCATCGGTGGAGGTGGCCTTGATGCGGGCGTATACCTCGTCGGCGGCCACGCCGCGGCCCTCGAACTTCAAGGTATCGATGGCAGAAGAGTTAATTTCCAGCACGCGGCGCAGCTGCGATGGGGAGCCCTTGAGATTGGGCTCGCCGTCTTCTTGCAGCACCAGGTTTTCTACCAGCTCGGAGTGCTCGCGGGTTTCCGTAATGGCGAGCACGGCGCCGGAGTCCTCAATGATCCAACGCACCTGGGAGGCAGAAGAGGACGGGTAGACCGGCACGGAGGCGGCACCGGCGGCCCAGATGGCGAAGTCCAGCAGGGACCACTCATAGCGGGTGGCAGAGATAAGGGCGACGCGATCCCCCTGCTGCACACCCAGGGCGATAAGTCCCTGGGCTACTTCAAAGACCTCATCGATGAATTCTTTGCCCGTGACATTGACCCACTCATAGTTAGCCGGGCGGGTAAACATGACGCCGTGAGGGCGCTTCTTCGCGGTGTCCATCAGGGCGGTCAGGCAGGTTTCGCCCGGCTCGATAGTAAATTGCGCTGGGGTATGCACTTCTTGCAGGGTCACGCGGTGTCCTTTCGAACAGCTAATTATTAATCTCCGCCTACTGTACCAATCAGTTCCCCAGCAGGCGCGTTGTCCCCGTGGCACAATGTGGCCTGTGACTACCCGCGACTTGCTTGAAGAACTCGCTCAGCGCCACGGCGTGGCCACCAGCTATACCTCCCAGTCTGGTTTCCCCGTCCACGTCGCTGAAGACACTATTGCCTATACTCTGCGCGCCTTGGGCGTGGCCATCGAAGACAATCCGGACGATGCGGCGCTCACGCAGCTGCTTTACGACGACTACCTGGACCGCTCCTCCCAGCCCCTCCCCCACTGCGTGGTCGCACCCCAGGGCCAGGAGCGCGGGTTCGTGGTCCACGTGCACGCGGGCGATGCCGCCAACGTACACATTGAGTTGGAGGAAGGAGGCACCCGTGAGGTCTACCAAGACCCCAATGACGTCCCTGATGCTGACGTTGATGGCACGCTGTGGGGCGAGGCAAACTTCCACATCCCCGGCGATCTGCCCATGGGCTACCACGAGTTGGTGTTGGAGTCCGAGGGCATCGGCAAGCATGTCTGCCCGCTGATTATCACCCCGGCGCGCCTTTCCACGGCCGATGAGTGTGTGGAGCGCCCCATTAGCGGCGTGATGGCGCAGCTGTATTCGGTGCGCTCGGAGTCCTCCTGGGGCATTGGCGATTTCCAGGATTTGGGGCAGCTGGCGGAGACTCTGGCCCCGCACGCGGATTTCTTGCTGGTCAATCCGCTGCATGCCGCCGAGCCGCTTCCGCCGGTGGAGGACTCGCCGTACCTGCCCACCACGCGGCGCTTCATCAATCCGCTGTACCTGCACATCGAATCCATCCCGGAGCTCAAGCTCCTGCCGGAGGACCTGCAGGATGATGTGCGCGAGCTGGCCGAGGAGTTTCGCCAGCGCAATCGCAGCGCCGAGGAGATTGACCGCAACACCATTTTTGAGGCCAAGCTGCAGGTGCTGCGCGAGCTTTTTAACTACCAGCCCTCCCCGGAGCGCGAAGAGGCCTTCGTGCGCTACGCCCGCGAGGAGGGCCGTGGCCTGCGCGATTTTGCGTATTGGTGTGCGCAGCAAGACGCCGCGGCGCAGTCAGGCCAGCGCCATGCCGAAGGCCTGGACATGGACACGCTCACGCGCTTTTATTCCTGGCTGCAGTTCCTGTGCGATGAGCAGCTGGCCGCCGCGCAGCAGCGCGCACTCGATGCCGGCATGCACCTGGGCCTGGTGACTGACCTCGCCGTGGGGGTGCACCCGGGCGGCGCCGATGCCGTAAACCTTACTGAGTATTTGGCGCCGCAGTGCTCGGTAGGTGCGCCGCCGGATGACTATAACCAGCAGGGCCAGGATTGGTCGCAGCCGCCATGGCACCCGCAGCGCCTGGCCGCCGCGGGATATGCCCCGTGGCGCGAGATGCTCTCCACCGTGCTGCGCCACGCCGGCGGCGTGCGCGTGGACCACATCTTGGGTCTTTTCCGCCTGTATTGGATCCCGCGCATGGCCAGCCCGCTGACGGGCACCTATGTCTCCTATGACTTTGAAGCCATGGTGGGCATCTTGGCGCTAGAGGCGCAGCGCGCTGGTGCGGTGGTCATCGGTGAGGACCTGGGCACCGTCGAGCCGTGGGTACAAGACGTGCTCGCGCAGAAGGCGGTGCTGGGTACCTCCATCGTGTGGTTTGAACGCGACGATGATGACTACTCCCCGCTGCCGCAAGAGAAGTACCGCCAGCTGGCGCTGTCCTCGGTCAATACACACGATCTGCCGCCAACCTTGGCGTACCTGCGCGGCGACCATATTTCGCTCCGCGCGCGCTTAGGCGTGCTGACCCGCTCGGTGGAGGACGAACAGCGCGATGACATCGAGTGGCAGGCCCGCGTATTGGGCGCGGTAGCGAACCGTGGCCTATTGCCGCAGCGCGATTACCTCGTAGATCCGGCCGAGCGCGCCTCCCGCGGCGCGGAGGAAGACATCTCTGTGGCGCTGCACCGCTATATTGCGGGCACGCCTTCAGCACTTGCCTGCACCAGCTTGGTGGACATGGTGGGTGATGTACGTGCGCAAAATCAGCCGGGCACCACGCACGAGCTTTATCCCAATTGGTGCGTGCCGCTGTGCGATACCAACGGCACCGCTCTGCTCATCGAGGATCTTCCTAAGGCGGAATTCTTCCAGCGCTTAGCAGCCACCAGTCGGAAGGACTAGCGCTGGCCCCGGCCTCGGCAGGCGGTGGGCGCGCCTAGGTCCACAGGCCGATGAGGGCGACGACGATGACCAGCGCGATCATCGTCCACAGCGTGAGGGAGACTCGCGATTTGGGCAGGGCGCGCTTGCGCTTTGCCGGCTGGGCGCCGGGCGTGGTTGCCGGGGCGGAAGGCTGGCCGGCACGCTTGGCTTCGGGGTCCCAAAGGCCCTCGCGGGGGTTGGCGCGCAGCTCGGCGCGCTCCTGCCGCGCGCGCTCGTTATTTTCCTCAGCCATGATGGTCTACCTTAGTGCTGCGGCTGCGCTGCTGGGAAATCACTCCGGCGGCCCGATTTGCCACGCGGTCGACCGCCCACATCAGGCACCAGGCTATGACCACCATAAGTGGCACGGCGATGGCCACCACGATGACCATTTGAATCCACACGGGCGCCTGCACCAACAATTGCGATAACGTGCTGCCCAAGCTCGTCAACCACTCCATGGCTACTTATCCTACTTGCTCGCGGTAATCTGGCTGTCATGTCGAGCGCCCAGATTCCCGTTACCGTCGCCACCGCCTCCGGCCGGATCACCGGCGTGCGACGCGATGGCCTGCACTATTTCCATTCGGTGCGCTATAGCACCATCCCCAGTGACTACTCGCCTGCCGAGCCACTGGATGGCGCCCTTGATCAGGATGCCCGCGAGCCACGCCCAAATGACATTGCGCTGAGCATTACCGCGCCTGCCGACGCCGCCGAGTGCCCCGTCGTGGTCTACATTCACGGCGGCCGCTTTGAGCACGGCTCGCACGAGGATTCACGGCTAGCGGGAACGAAGAATGCCCACCACGGGGTAATCCAGGTCAACGTGGGTTACCGGGTGGGCTTGGCCGGCTTCGCGCGCTTCGACGGCGACGAGGCGGACCGCTACCGCGGCATTGATGATTGCCTCTTGGCCTTGGAGTGGCTCCAAGACAATATCGAAGCCTTTGGCGGCGATAAGACCAATATCACCTTGGTGGGCCAATCCGCCGGGGCGGCGATAAGCCTGTGGCTGGCGCGCCGCGATCATTTCCGGGGCGGTTTCCGCCGCGTGCTGGCGCTCTCGCCGGCATTCCCGCGCGACCGTTTTGAACACCGCATCACCGACCTGCGCCGGGCCCTCGGCGTGCCAGTCACGCGCCAGGCGCTGGAGAAAATGGACCCGGAATCGCTGGCCAAGGGCTATGCCAAATTCCGCAAGAAGTACCGCTTCGACGTCGCCTTGGGCCCCGCACCACTGCGCGCCGAAGAACTTGCGGATATTCCCATCGTGGTGACCTCCACCCGCGATGAGTTCTACAATATGCCCGCGGCCCAGCGCATTGACAGGATGGCACTGGCCGGCTTTATTACCAGCTACCTCTCGCCCAAGTTTGGGATGTCGCACGATCGTTTCAAACAGTGGCGGCAGCTGGCGCACTACGTCGATCCGCAGCGGCCGATGGGCCGCCTCATCGGTGATGCCACCGTACGCCGCTGGACCGCCCAGGTAGCCGAGGAGGCCCCAAGCCCCACGTGGATGATGGAATTTACCCGCTCTGATTCGCCCGCGGTGCACTGCGCCGAGTTAGACCCGCTCTTTGGCGGCAGCGGAGGCGAGGAGGCGAACAACGCTCCCGCCGGCGAGCTCAACGAGTGGTTGCGCCACTATGCCACCACGGGCGAGCCCGGATTCCCCCGCTACGGCGATGACCACCAAGTGCTGGAATTTGACCTGGATACGGGCGAGCGTCGGCTAGCCTATGCCACCTTGGATTATGTGGCCGCGGCCTTCTATAACGACGACGAGCTTGGGTAGTAGCGGGCGCCGAAAATTACAACGCGGCGCGCAGCGTGCTGTCCGCGAGCTCGTCAATCATCCACGGGCTAAAGACGCCGGGCATGGCATCGGCGGCGGCGAAGAGCCGTTCCGGCTCGACCCATTGGAAAGAATCAACCTCGTCTGGATTGGGCTCCCAAGCGGCGTCGGCAGCAAGCTCGACGGTATATACCGGGCAGATCTCATTTTCTACCGTGCCCGAGGAATCCACCGCGCGATAAGAAAAGTCCGGCAGGATAAGCCGCGGGGTGGATAGATCCGCCGGCGCAATGCCGAGCTCAAAGGAAGCGCGACGCAGCACCGCATCCGTGGTCTCCTCGCCAGGTGCGGGGTGGCCGCAAAAGGCATTGGTCCACACTCCGGGCCAAGTGCGCTTGCTCAGCGCACGGCGGGTGACTAACACCTTGCCGCCGCAGGTCAGCCAGGCAGAGAAGGCAAAGTGCAGCGGAGTATCGGTGGTATGAACTTCGGCCTTGGGAGCGGTGCCGATGGGTTCACCTGCGGCAGAGGCCAAGACTACAAGTTCTGTCATAGATTAAGGTCTCCTACCCAGGTCACGTTGCCAATGTGCAAACGCGCATTCCACAGGTTGCCAGGCGTCACGTCATAGCGGTACTGCAGGTTGACCGAAGCGCCCGCGCCCAGCGGATGATCGAGTCCCGGGGGTTCTACGCCCGGGGCGGACTCCTTGTCATAGGGCAAGGAATTGATCTTGGCCCAGCCGCCATTGCCATCGGCGCGCTCCAAGGTGGGGTCATCGAAGGCGTCGACAGGCAGGGGCACGTCGTTGTCGTTCTTGAGCAGAATGGTCACTACGGTGCCACCGGAGTTGCTATCGGTATACACGCCCTGCAACTCCCAACTCACACCAAGGCCCTTATCCTCCACCGGCTCGGCCAGATTAGAAGTAACTTCCTTATCGTCAGTGTCCTTGGCCTCGTACGGGGCCTCTTCGGAGCTGGAGACGGTGATATGGTCCCCCAGCCCGGTTTCTTCCGGCTGGAGAACGCTACATCCGGTCAGGGTCACGGCAAGTACGCTGACTACGCCCGCGCCGAGTGTGTGGGAAATTTTCACCGTGGATGGATCCTTTGCACGCGAAGATTGTTGTATTTCTGCACAAGTACCTTAGCCTAAACCTCCCTGAACTTAAGTATTTACGCTCGTTAACGCCGCATATGGCATACTGGGCAGTCGCTTAAATCTCTCCCTCCTTTCCCTAATTCCGCGCACTAACCGCCGTTTCGAAGTGAGTGTGGTCTACTTATGAATTCCATTTTGCGCATTACCCGCAGTGCCTCCGCCCTGTGGCCCTTTTACCTGGGCGTGCTGCTAACCGCCACGATAACGGCGGTCGTGGCACTGGTCTCGCCGTTTCTGACGCGCGAAGCCACCGATACCATCGTGGACGCCCTGCAGAACGACGCCCCACTGAGCGATGCACTGCGCACGGTGCTGTTGCTGGCAGTGGCGCTTTTCCTTGCCGACGCCGCCAATGCCCTCTTCCGCAATATCGGCGGCTACATCGGCGATGTCATGGTCTCGCGCCTGCGCGAGATTTTGTCCACGCGTTACTTTGCGAAGCTGCTGGCCCTCCCGCAGGGCTATTACGATAACCAGGTCACCGGCACGATCATCGCCCGGCTGGATCGCTCGATTGCCAATATCACGCAGTTCGTGCAGTCCTTTGCCAATAACTTCTTCACGATGATCATCCAGACCCTCGCGGTGCTGGCCATTACCGCGTGGTATTACTGGCCGCTGGCTATCCTGCTCGCGCTGCTCTTTCCGGTCTATATGTGGCTTACCGCGCTGACTTCGAAGCGCTGGCAGAAATTTGAGGCGGTCAAAAACGAGAATATTGACGTCGCCAACGGCCGCTTCGCCGAGGTCATCGGCCAGGTCAAGGTGGCCAAGTCCTTCGTGAGCGAAACCCGCGAGCTCTCCCACTTTGCTCAGCGCTACCGCACCGTGGTCGATACCACCAAACCGCAGTCACGCTGGTGGCACATGATGGATACCTTCCGTGGCCTAGCCATGGCGGTTATCTTCCTCGGCATTTACGGCGTAATCTTCTGGCGCACGCTCGAGGGGCATTTCTCCTTGGGCGATATGGTCATGTTGCTGCAAATGGTCTCCAGTGCGAAGCAGCCGGTTTTCATGATGAGCTGGATTGTCGATACCGCCCAGCGCGCCATCGCCGGTTCCAAGGACTACTTCAAGGTCATGGAAGAAGAGCTCGAGCCTACCGCACCGCGCGAGCTGGTTGCTGCCACCACCGGTTCGCATACCCCGCAGCTCGACCTCACCCCGGTACGCCCGCTGGAGCCCACACCCGGCGCGCCGGTCTTCTCCTTTGACCATGTCTCCTTCGCCTACGAGGAAGGCAAGCCCGTGGTGGAGGATATTTCCTTCACCGCCTCTGAGGGCCACAAGGTCGCTCTCGTGGGCGAGTCCGGCGGCGGTAAGTCCACGTTGGTCAACCTCCTGCTAGGCCTTTACCATCCCTCGGCCGGGCACCTCGATGTGCTGGGGCACCGAGTAGACGATCTCACCGCCTCGCGCCTGCGCGCCTCGGTGGGCGTGGTCTTCCAGGAGTCCTACCTCTTTTCTGGCACCATTCGCGAGAACATAGCTTATGGCAAGCCGGGTGCCACGGAGGAGGAAATCGTGGACGTCGCCAAGCGGGCCAATGCCCATGAGTTCATCCAAGCCTTCCCGGACGGCTATGACACGGTCATTGGTGAGCGCGGTCTGAAGCTCTCCGGCGGGCAGAAGCAGCGCGTCTCCGTGGCGCGCGCCATGCTCAAGGACGCGCCCATCCTAGTGCTGGATGAGGCCACCTCGGCGCTGGATACCAAGTCCGAGCGCGCCGTGCAGGCCGGCCTGGATGAGCTAATGAAGGACCGCACCACGCTGATTATTGCCCACCGCCTATCCACCATTGCGGATGTGGATACCATCATCACCCTGGATCGCGGCCGCATTGATGAGATGGGCTCGCCGGCCGAGCTGGCGCAATCCGGTGGCATTTATGCCGAGTTGCTCAAGCTCACCCAATCCACCTCGGCCGCGGACCGCCGCCGGTTGAAGAAGTATGGTTTTGTCTCCGGCCCTGCTGCCGAACCCGAAGACGCGGAGGAGGATTCCCGGTGGGCCGACAAGGAAGATGAATAAAAGCGCATAAAAGTGCTGGGGTGGCCGCGGGCTTCGCGTTATGGTTATGGCCATGGAGTTTCCTAGCCTAGAAGAGTTGCAAGCCCGCGGAACCCGCAAATGGACCGTCTTCGAGGAAGACGTCCTGCCGCTGTGGATCGCGGAGTCCGATTTCCCCACCGCGCCCGCCGTAAAGAAGGCGCTGGAAGACATGGTGGATAAGGAAACCTTCGGCTATACCCCAGCACCCAAGGCCTCGGGGCTGCGCGAAGCAGTGGCCGATTTCTATGACACACGCTACGGCTGGCGCCCCAACTCCGACCATATTTTCTGGATCGGCGATGTAGTGCGCGGCCTATTGCTCGGCGTGCAGTACTTCACCCGTGAGGACTCGCCCGTGGTCGTGCCGGTTCCTTCCTACCCACCGCTTTTGGAACTGCCACGCACCGCGGGCCGTGAGAAGATCGAGACCAGCTTGGAGCTCGACGATATTGAGCGCGCCTTCCAGGCAGGCGCGGGCTCTATTTTGTTGGCCAATCCCTATAATCCGCTCGGCCGCGTGTTGGACGAGGACTATCTCACCGAGCTAGTGAAGCTGGCTGAAAAATATGACGCGCGCATCTTGGCCGATGAAATCCACGCCCCGCTAGTCTATGAGGGCCGGCATATCCCGGTAGCCTCGCTCGGCGCCTCGGCCGCGGAGCGCACCATCACGGTCACCGCTACGTCTAAGGCCTTTAATACCGCCGGCCTCAAGTGCGCCCAGATTATTTTCTCCAACACGGCCGATGTTCGCACCTGGAATGGCCTTTCTGGCGTGGCCAAGGATGGCACGGGCACCTTGGGTGTGTTGGCCGCGGAGACCGCCTACCGCGAGTGCGGCGATTTCCTCGATGAAGAGGTGGCCTACCTGCGCGAAACCCGCGATTGGTTGGTGGAGGAGCTACCCAAGCGCATCCCCGGCCTAAAGACCAGCAAGCCGGATGCCACCTACCTGCTGTGGTTGGACTTTGCCGATACCGCTATCGGTGGCAATCCGCAGCCGGCCAAGTGGCTGCGCGAGAATGCCAAGGTGGCGCTCAATGAGGGCGATACCTTCGGCACTGGCGGCCCGGGCCATGCGCGGTTGAACTTTTCTACCTCGCGCGAAATCTTGGAAGAAGCGCTCGACCGCATGGAGCGCGCCTTCGCGGCCCTCGATTAGGCCGGCCCAGCTGGGACCACCATGTATTCTGCGTCACCCCCACGCTTTGATTTCTCACCATGTGGGCGGTAATGTCTCATTACACGAACAGGCGTGACCCGCCACCTCGGACCGCGACGAGGCACCCCGCCTCCGCCACCACCCTCGGCGGAATGGGGAAGCTTCCCCGCATTCTAGCTGTACATGGAAAATTAAGGAGCCACAATGGCTACCCCAGTTGCGTCAAGCACCTCTAAGCCCGGCGCCACCATCGTAATCGCGTCGCTGATGCTGTTTTCGATGTTCTTCGGCGCCGGCAACCTCATCTTCCCGCCCATGGTGGGCGTTTCGGCCGGCACCAACTTTTGGCCCGCCGTCCTCGGCTTCCTGGCCGCCGGCGTACTCCTTCCGGTTCTAGCTATTGTTGCCGTTGCCATTTCTGGTCGCTCCGTGCGCGATCTGAGCTCCAACGGCGGCGCCCTCTTCGGCCTGGTCTTTTCCGTGATGGCCTACCTGGCCATCGGCGCTTTCTACGCCCTGCCGCGTACCGGCGCCGTGTCCATGGAAACCGCCATCACCCCGCTTCTGGGCTGGGAAGGAACCATGGCCAATGGCATCTTCAATATCGTCTTCTTCCTTATCGCTTTATTGCTGGCCTGGAGCCCAAACACCATCATCGATACCTTGGGCAAGTTCCTTACCCCAGCCCTGGTAGCGCTGCTCATCGTCCTTATCACTTTGGCCGCTTTTAGCAACGGCCGCGATCCCCAGACCCCTACCGAGGATTATTCTTCTTCCCCCATGGTCACCGGCCTGTTCGAGGGCTATAACACCATGGACGCGATTGCCGGCTTGGCCTTTTCCATCGTGATTGTCGCGTCCTTGCGCTCCAAGGGTTTTAAGACCCGCAAGTCCTTGGTCAATGGCACGATCACCGCCGCGCTTATTGCCGGCTTTTTGCTGGGCGCAATCTACCTGGGCTTGGCATGGGTAGGCCAAACTATCCCTAATGGCCAGTCCTATGAGTCGGGAGCGCCCCTGCTTGCCGACGCCGCCAATCTCACCATGGGCACCATCGGCCAGGCCGTCTTCTCTGCCATCGTCATCCTGGCCTGCATGACCACCGCGGTGGGCCTTATCACCTCCACGTCGGCCTTCTTTGAGATGCTCATGCCCAAGGTCAAGTACCACGTGTGGGCGTGCCTGTTTACCGCGCTGTCCATCCTCTTTGCCTTCCAAGGCCTGGATACGGTGCTGTCTATCGCGGTTCCGTTCATCACCTTCTTGTACCCACCGGCTATCTCCCTCATCGCTCTCACGCTGATCCAGCCGATGGTGAAAAAGTCCGTCGTCTTTTACTGGACCTACCGCCTGGCGCTGTGGGTATCGGTGCTGTGGTCGGCTCTGTCCGTCATCGCCGCCCAGGGCTGGGGCGCCGACGCACTCGATCCCCTCTTGAGCCTGGCGCCCGGCCAGTCCGTGGACTTGGGCTGGATTGTTCCTACCGCTATCGCGGCAGTCATCGGCCTCGTTGTCGATATCGCCACCAAGGCCGGCGAGAAGCACGCCGCCGCCAACCCACAAGCGGAAGAACCGGCCGAGACTGAGGCCCTCGCCGAGGCTTAGTACCCTTCTCCTGCTTCACTCCGCTCCACTCCCCTCCCTCTCCGCACTGCATCGCAGCGCCGAGGCAGAGGGGAGATTTCTGTGTGCCTACCGCTCTCCACTCCACGCTGCTGTATCGCCCCCGACAGGAATAGTCGGGCGGCGCGTACCGTTGGAAGGAGAGAACTTATAGAGCATCTACCGAAGCAAAGGAAGGCCCTCCACCGTGACCAAACGCGCGCATCTTTCCGTCTTGGACTTCTGCACCATCTATGAGGGCGAAACCCCAGCACAGTCCATCGCCCGCTCCGTGCAATTGGCACAGGAAGCAGAGAAACTGGGCTACTCCCGCATGTGGTACACCGAGCACCACAATATGAAGTCCATCATGTCCTCTTCCCCGGCCGTACTCATCGCCCACATCGGTGCGAAGACCGAGCGCATCCGCTTGGGCTCCGGCGGCGTGATGCTGCCCAACCACTCCCCTTATGTCATCGCCGAGCAATTCGGCACCTTGGAAGAGATGTACCCCAAGCGCATTGACTTGGGCGTGGGCCGCGCTCCCGGTACGGACATGAATACCCTGGGCCGCGCGCTGCGCCGTGACGCCCACTCTGCCGAGCGCTTCCCCGAGGATGTCAAGGAGCTCAACTCCTACCTCGAGGGCAAATCCTATATCCCGGGAGTCAGTGCCATTCCAGGCGCGAATACCAACGTGCCTATCTACATTTTGGGCTCGTCCATGTTCGGCGCCTCGCTGGCCGCCAAGCTCGGACTACCTTATGCCTTTGCCTCCCACTTTGCCCCGCAGCACCTCGAGCAGGCCACCACCTACTACCGCGAGCACTTCCAGCCTTCCGAGCGCTTTAGCAAGCCATATGTCATCGCCGGCGTCAACGTCACCGCCGCCGATACCACCCAAGAGGCACAGGAAGAATACGAGCGCGTGTGCTTCAACCGCGTCAAGGCCTTCGCCGGCCGCGGCAAGCACCTCACTGATGAGCAGGTAGAGCAGATCATCGGCTCCTACCAAGGCCAGCAGATCCTAGACATGCTGAAGTACTCCGCCGTCGGCACCGCCGATGAGGTGGCCACCTACCTCGATACCTTCCAAGAGCACGCCAAAGCCGATGAGCTCATGGTCTCGCTGCAGTCCAGCTCGCACGAGGAAGTAATCAAGAATATGCAGCTGCTCGCGCAGGGCTGGCAGCTCGATCCGGCACGCGTTGCCGGCACCCCGAGCTAGTCTTCGGCCCGCACCTGGCCCAGGTGGTCAATGGGAACGCCGGGAAACCGATCCCGGAGCTTCCCCTCAAGTTCCCGCGGGCCCAGGTTCGCCTGCTCCGGCAGGCGGGCCGAATACCGTTGGACCTCGTCCAAGGTAGAAACGCGCACCCCGCCTGGAATCAGGGCGAGGAAATTCTGATCCAACCCGAGCGAATAGAACTGCACGCGCTCTAGCTCAGAGGCGGCGAAACTGGTCCGTTGGTGGGGCAAGGAAATCTCCTCGCCGATCCGCAGCACCGGACGCGCCCGGCGCCGTACGGAGGCCACCACCGCCAGCATGGCGCACAGCGCCCCGCCTAGGGGCATGAGCGCGGCAATGAGATAAACGGAGTGCAGGCGCGTATCGGCCGGTTCCTGCAACGCCGAGTAGATAAGCACCCCACCGATTACTAGCAGCGCGACGGCAATGATGACCGCCACCGCTACCGCCTTGCCCAGGCGCGCGCTGCCGCTGGCCGCGCGTACTTCAATCGTTTCGGTGCTCTCGTCCACGGACATTTAGCCTAGCGTGCTTGCCTAGCATCTCGGTGCTGGTCGGACGGCGCGTGGCCTTTTCCTTTGCCTTCCCCTTGGCCGGGCGGGGAGCACATGCTCGGTAGCTTTGTTGCATTAGCGCGCCTTTGCAAAATGGAATAACATTACTGTGTTTCGCTCCGCTGGGAAAGGCCCCGGAGAAACTAAGGACAAAGGTTGAATGAGCCCACGCGATAAACAGCAGCATAAGAAGATCGCTGATTACCTGCGAGAGCAGATAAGCTCCGGCGTGCTGCAACCAGGCGATTTCCTGCCTAGTGAAGCAGATTTGTGCGAGAAGTTTTCTTCCTCCCGCGGCCCCGTGCGCCAAGCCGTTGCGGCTTTGCGGGCCAAAGGGCTAGTGTCCTCAGGCCGCGGGCGCCGCTCTACCGTTTTGACCTCCACCCAGGCAGAGCTTTTTGAATCGATTTACTCCATTTCCAGCTGGCTGAGCGAATATGACGTAGATCCACAGCAGCACACCCTGTGGTTAGCTCGCCGCCGCGCGCCGCGGGACATCACCCGCTTTCTGCGCGTAGACCCAGAACAAAATGTCGTCTTTGTCCACCGCGTGCGCTATACCGAAGACCACCCCATTGCCATCGAGCGCATGTATTTCCCCATGGTGGTGGGAAAGCACATCCTAGACTTCGATGCGGATGCCGGATCCATTCATGCGCACCTGCGCGATTGCGGCGTGGACTTTGATAATGTGCGCCGCGAACTCACGTTGGAAGAAGCCAATGCCGAGGACGCTGAAGCGCTTGGCGTGGCTACGGGTACCCCGCTGTGGCGGCTGCAGATGGAGATTTCCAACCACTCCGGCGAACCGGTGGAATTGGCGGTCTACCTCTACCGAGCGGACCGCATGAAGCTGGCGATGAATAGCGTGCGCGGGGGCGTATCCCCCCTAGAAGTTATCCCCACTCCGGGCAATTTTGCATAAGTTTCACGGCAGCTATATCCACCGGCTACCCTGCTTTCTATGAGAAGATTTCGTGCCGGTAGGGCACTGGGCAGCCTTGCCATGGCGGCCGCTGTAGGAACTGTATCAGCGTGCTCGGCAGGTCATACCGCGGTGGTTGATACCTCCCAAGCAGCTAGCGACTCCGCTTCTACTTCCCTTACCGTAGCCTCCACCTCGGCGGCCACCTCGCTGGATTTCACCACTACCGGTGGTGCCGCCATCCCCGCCGTACTCATGGACAATGTCTACGAAACTCTCGTGCGCATCGATGAGGACGGTTCTATCACCCCGGGGCTCGCCACCTCGTGGGAGATCAGCGACGATGCCCGCAGCTATACCTTCCACCTGCGCAAAGGCGTCACCTTTTCCAATGGCGATGCTTTTACCGCCGAGACCGCGGCCTTTTCCATTAATTACGTTCAGGAGAAATGGACCAATGGCATTTCTGCAGCCATGGATCCGGTAGCCAAGGCCACGGCCACCGATGATCACACACTCAAGGTGCGCCTCAAGCAGCCGTCGAATGGCTGGCTCTGGTCCATGGGCACAGCCACCGGCGCGATGATGACGCCTAATGGCATGGATAACCTCGCCGCCCAGCCGGTGGGTACCGGCCCCTATGAGGTTTCCTGCTTTGCGCCCTCGGAATTCGTTGAGCTGCACGTTCGCGACGGATATTGGGGAAAGCCTGCGGCACAGGATGTGACGGTACGCTATTTCCCAGACACCATCTCCTCGGTCAATGCGCTGCAGGCCGGCGGCGTGGACGTGGTCTGGGGCGTGCAGAACCCGGAGCTTCTTGACGACGTCAAGGAGGGCATCGCTACCGAGGTCGGCACCACCAATGGTGAGGTGCTGTTGTCCATGAATAATGCCCGCGCGCCTTTCGACGATCCGCGGGTGCGCCAAGCCGTGGCCTATGCCGTGGACCGCTCGGCGGCCAATGAGATTTTGTGGAATGGGATGGCTAAGGACACCGGCGGCGCACCGATCCCACCTACGGATCCGTGGTTCGAGGACAAGCACTACTACGACTACGCCCCAGATAAGGCCCGCCAGCTGCTCGCGGAGGCCGGCGCGGAAGGCGCCGAAATTACGCTGACTACGCCGACGCTGCCCTACGCGCAGACCGTCGCCGAGCTGCTGTACTCGCAGCTTACTGAGGTTGGTTTTAAGGTGACACTGGAATCCGCCGAATTCCCAGCCGTGTGGCTAGGCCAGGTCATGGGCGCCAAGGACTATCAGATGTCACTCATCTCCCACGTGGAGCCGCGCGATGTACCCACCCTATTCGGCGATCCGGATTATTACCTCAACTACGATTCCCCACGCACCCGTGAGCTTTTGGCCCAAGCCGATTCCGCACCCGAGAAGGACTACCCCAAGCTCATGGCGCAGGCCGTGGACCAGATCATGGCGGATGCGGGCGCGCTGACGCTCATGAATATGCCCAATATCGTGCTCACTCGCGCCGGCGTGCGCGGATTGCATCCGGATCAGGTCACCGACGCGCTCATCCTGCGCGACCTGACCTCTGCCGACGCGGACGCGGGCGCCAAAACCACCGCCGCAGAAAGCACCGAAAAGGAGGCCCGATGAGTTCCCTTCGCACCACAGGGCGCGCCATCGCGCGCCCGTTGCTGCGCTTCGCGTTGACGCTCTTTATAGCCTCCATCATCATTTTTGCGCTCATGCGCGCGGTGCCGGGCAACCCGGCGCGGGTGGCGCTGGGGGTGAATGCGACCGAAGAGGCCGTCGGCAAGCTGAGCTCCGAGCTGGGGCTGGACCGCCCGCTGCTTACGCAGTATTGGGAGTGGGTAAAGGGCCTATTTACCGGCAGTTTTGGGCAGTCTTTGTCCTCGCAGCAGGATATTACGCCGCTGGTATTGGACCGCGCCCAGGTCTCGCTCATCCTCATTGGCTTGGCGATGCTGCTGGCGCTGGCCGGGGCTATCCCGGTGGGCATGTGGCTGGCGCTGCGCAACCGTAGCCGCGGCGCGGATGTGGTTTCGGCCGGCACGCAGCTGGGCATTGCGGTGCCAAGCTTCCTCCTCGGCATCATTCTGGTGGCCATCTTTGCCGTCCATCTGGGCTGGCTGCCGGCCAATGGGTGGGTACCGCCGAACCAGGGCGCGGGCGAGTTTATCCGCCACCTTATTTTGCCGGTCATTGCGCTGGCCGTGGTGCAGGGCGCAATGCTCACGCGCTACGTGCGCTCGGCGGTGCTTGATGTGCTGCATCAAGACTATATCCGCACCGCCCGTGCGCTCGGCCAGTCCCCGTGGGAGGCGCTCAAGCGCCATGGCCTGCGCAATGCGGCGCTGCCGGTGCTTACCGTGGCCGGCGTGCAGCTGACCACGATGGTCGTGGGTGCGGTGGTGATCGAATCCGTCTTTGTCATCCCCGGTATTGGTTCCATGCTGTTGGATGCGGTATCGGTGCGCGATCTGACCACGGTGCAAACCCTGGTCATGCTGCTCGTTGCCTTTGCCTTGGTGGTCAATGCTTTAACGGATGTGGCCTACCGATTCATCGATCCGCGCATCACGGCAGGTGAGAAGTAATGAAACTGCGTTTTTCTGGCTGGCTGGGTGCCTTCCTCGTTGCCGCCACGGTGCTGGTGGCGCTACTTTCGCTGGTGTGGACGCCGTATGACCCGACGCTGGCGCACCCGGATGTACGCCTTGCTGGCCCCAGCGCCGAGCATCTCCTGGGCACGGACCGCTTTGGGCGCGATACCGCCTCCCGCATCATGGCGGGCGCCCAGATTACGGTCTTCGTCGGGCTCATTGCGGTAGGCATCGCCGCCCTCGTAGGCGTGCCATTGGGGATCCTGGCCGGCATGCGCCGCGGCAGGTGGGTCGATGCGCTGGTAATGCGCGGCGCGGATCTGTTGCTTGCCTTCCCCGCGCTGCTGTTGGCGATTATTGCCGGCGCGGTGTGGGGTCCTTCGACGCTGACTGCCATGGTTGCCATCGGCATCGCCGGCATTCCCTCCTTCGCCCGCGTGGCGCGTTCGGGCACGCTGCAGGTTATCACGCAGGACTTTATCTCCTCCGCGCGCATTTCCGCGGTGCCGGGCTGGAAGGTGGCGCTGCGCCATATCCTGCCCAATATTGCAGGCCTGCTCATCGTGCAGGCCTCCGTCTACTTCGCCCTCGCCATCCTAGCTGAGGCCGGCCTGTCCTACCTCGGCCTGGGCACCGCCCCACCGGCGGCCTCTTGGGGCCGGATGCTGCAAGATTCCCAGTCGCTGCTGGGCACCGCTCCCCTGCAGGCCTTCTGGCCTGGCCTTGCCATTGCTGCCACAGTGCTGGGCTTTAACCTGCTTGGCGACGCCCTCCGTGACCTCCTCGATCCCCGCCTGAAAGGATCCGCGCGATGAGCCTGCTCCACGTAGATGACCTGACGGTCACCGCCACCGGGTCCACCACTGCCCTGCTAGGCCCCATCAATATCGAGCTCGCAGCCGGCGAGAAGCTCGGCATCATTGGTGAATCCGGCTCCGGCAAGTCCCTCACGGCGCTATCCATCATGGGTCTCCTGCCCGATGGGGTGCGGGCGAGCGGCTCCGTGACCGTGGATGGCCACGAGGTAGTCGGCGCACGCGATGCCCGCATCCGCCCCCTGCGCGGGAAGACCATGGCCATGGTCTTCCAAGAACCGATGAGCGCGTTGGATCCGCTTATGCGCGTGGGCAAGCAGCTGGCTCAAGCCGGGGTGCGCGATTGTGCGGCCGCGCTCGACGAGGTGGGCCTAGCCGCCGATGTCGCCTCCCGATTCCCACATCAGCTCTCCGGCGGCCAGCGCCAGCGCGTGCTCATTGCCATGGCCATGGCCGGCCACCCCGATCTGCTCATCTGCGATGAACCAACCACCGCGTTGGATGCCACCACGCAAGATGGCGTGCTGCGCGTCATCGAGCGCGTAACCAAGGCCCGCGGCACCGCGCTGGTCTTCATCACCCATGACCTGGGCGTCATTCGCCGTATGTGCCCCAACGTCCTAGTTATGCACCAGGGCGCGGTGGTGGAATCCGGCCCCACCGAGCGCGTGCTTGCCCAACCCGAGCATCCCTATACCCGCACGCTCATCGCCTCCTCGCGGCCGCCGGAACTTAGCCTTTCTCCGGCCACGGCGGAAGATGCGTTGGTGACGCTACGCGGGGTCAGCAAGGTCCACGGCGAACACGCCGCGCTCGACGCCATCGATCTGCGCGTGCACCACGGCGAGCGTCTGGGCATCGTGGGCGGATCCGGTTCAGGCAAGACCAGCCTGCTCAAACTCATCGCCGGGCTCGACCAGCCCACGAGCGGTGACATCGACGTCCGCGGCCGCGTGCAGATGGTCTTCCAAGACCCACAAGGCTCGCTCAACCCGCGCCTGAAAATCTGGAAAACCATCGCAGAGGCCATCCCTGGCAACCCCGGCAAGGCCGACAAGCGCGCTCGCGCGGCGGCCGCGCTCGAAGAGGTCGGGCTGCCAGCCGAGAGCCTCGATCGCTTCCCGCACGAGTTCTCCGGCGGCCAGCGCCAACGCATTTCCATCGCCCGCGCGCTGTGCGGCGAGCCGGATATCTTGCTGGCCGATGAAGCCGTCTCTGCCCTCGATATGTCGGTGCGCGCACAGGTGCTGGAGTTATTGGCGGGGGTCATCGCCAAGCGCAAGCTCACCCTGCTCTTTGTCACCCACGATCTCGCGGTGGTGCGCCACCTGTGCGAGAGCGTTGCGGTCCTTGAACGAGGCCGGCTCATCGAGCACGGAGCGACCGACTCCGTGTGGGCCTCGCCCAGCACGGACTACACGCGCCGGCTCATCGCGGCCGCCGACATGTAAAGCGGGTGGCTTCGGGCGTAAGGTAGTCGGGTCAGATAACTCCGCAGAGAAAGGATCCTGCCGCTCCGTGGCCACCCAGCTTGACTATCCCATCCCGCAGCGCCCCAGCACCACCCAATTGCTCACCGCGTTTAATAGCGCCTCGGTGCGCTGGCCCGGTGCCCTGCGCGCGGGCTTGGCGATTCTCATTCCCGGTGCCATCGCGCTGCTGACCGGCCACGACTACGCCATCCTGCTCATTTCCACCGGCGCGTTCACCGTCATCTTTGGCGAGGGCCACCCTTATCGCACCCGCCCGCGCGTCATGCTCACCGCCGGCACCGCACTCATTACCGTCGCGGCCGTGGGCGTGCTGGTAGGCCACCTCATCTTTGCGCCTGGCCACGGCCATTGGTGGCTGCTGCTGGCGGGCCTATACACCACAGTTTTGGCCGCCGTGTGCGGCTTTGCCCAAAATGCCCTGCGCTTGCCGCCGCCGGGCACCTTCTTCTTGGTCATGGTCGGCGGCGGTTCGGTGATGCTCGCGCGCACCGACGTCACCGTGGGCCAGCTGCTCTTTTGGGCGCTGACCGGCATGATAGCCAGCCTCGTGCTCGGCATGGCGCCGGCGCTTATTGACGCCCACGGCCCCGAGCGCCGCGCGGTTGCCGCACTCGAAAAGGCCGCGGCCGCCTTCAAAGATGACCGCGACGATTCCTTGGCGCGCCACCACCAGGCGCAGACCGCGCTCTTTGCCGCCTGGCAGGCGCTTTCCGACGCCCGCATTATCCGCGGCGGCCGCATCATCGACTCCCAAGGCGCCCACCTAGTGGAGCGCGCCCTCGCAGCCCAGCACACCATCGTGGCGCATAACCGCGCCTTGGATTTAGGCTCCGATTCGGATCAGCTCACCGATAATGTCACCGACGTCGATCCGGATCGCACCGCCATCCCGCACACCCGCCCCACCGGCCGCTACCGCTTGTATCGCGCCGCGGTCCGGGATTCGCACGCCATGGTCACCACCCAAAAGATTGTCCTCTCCGCGGCCATTATCGTGCTGGTGGGCCTTACCCTCGGCTTCGACCGCCCGGACTGGGGCGTGGTCTCTGCTTTCCTCATGCTGCAATGGGGACCCGACCATGTGCCGGGTACCGTCCGCGGCATCCACCGCATGCTCGGCTCTGTCGTCGGCGTACTGCTGTTTTCTATCCTCCATTACTTTGGCATTCAAGGTTGGACGCTCCTGCTCGCGCTGGCCGCGTGCCAATTCTGTGCCGAAATCTTCGTTGCCAAAAACTACGCCATCTGCGTTATCTTCTCCACCCCACTTGCCCTCCTCATGGGCAACTCCGCCACCCGGCCCCTGTGGCCCACCATCCAGGCTCGCTGCGGCGAGATCGTCCTATCCATCCTCATCGCCACCGCGGTGCTGTGGCTGTGGCAGCGCAGCGCCCCCGTGCGCAATCAGGCCCGCCTGCAGGTCCGCGCGATGGAGTCCATGGCCACCCTGCTCGGCTTGCTCTTTGTCAATACCCCAGATGCCGTACTGTCCGCGCGCCGCGACCTGCAATACGAGCTGCTCTCGGAGCGCCGCGCCATCCAGTCCCTCGCCGTGGATAACCCCGATACCGTGCACCAATTCTGGGCACGGCACATTGCCGTACAACACGCCGGTTACTTCCTGCTAGATTTCTGCACCACCCACCCAGACCGCACGGCCACCCGCGCCGAGCTCGATTCCCTGGTGCACGAAGTCCGTGCGGCCCGCGCCGCCTAAAACAGCGGATACTCCTCCATCACCTCGTAGCGTGGGCCACCGCCGCGGCCCTCGCCGAGGTGGGATTGCATCAAGCACAGGCGGTCGGCGCGAAATTCCGGTCCCCGATACACCGATAGCGCGCGCACATAGTCCGCCAACGCCCACGGCTCGCGGGTGCGCCGGCCAGCCCGCGCGACGGTGAGGTGGGGGCGGTGGTGGTTAAAGGGGACGTCGGCAAGCTGGCACTCCGCCATCAACTCCCGCACACCGCGCGCTTGCCCGCCGACGCCCACCCACAGCGTGCGCTGCTCAAAGCTGCCCGCCCCGCTCAAGTGCACATCCAACGCCGCACGCCCAGCCACCGCGTGGGCTAGGTGCTCGCGCACCGCCGCGGCATCATTGGGCTGCTCGCCATAAAACGCCATGGTCACATGCCAATTATCCGGATCCGTCCAGCGCAGCTCATTAGTAGTTGCCGCGTGGATGGGCCGCAGCGTATGCACCAAATGCTCGCGCGCGGCGACCGAGGGCAATAGCGCAGCAAAGACGCGGATCATGGCCTAGCTGGCATAGACATTGAGGCGCAGTTCCGCGTCCAGCACGTGTTCTTCCTCGCGCTCAAAGACGGCGAAGGCATGCAAAATATCCGCAACAGCGGTGGAATTATCATCAAATTCAGCCATGCGATTACTTCTTTCAAACCACAAAGGAAGCACAAGAATCACGCTCGATTCTTCTGCCTCCACATAGTAGCTGACAATGATGTAATTATCCGCCCTTGACCACCGTAACCTGCCAACCAGCATCGCCCGAACGATGGAAATCACGAATCTTGTGGCCCTCATCGGCCGCCCACTGCGGAATGGACTCGGTGGCCTGGGTGCAGTCAAAGTCAATAACCAGCGCCTCGCCCGGCTCCAGCTCCGCCATGACCTGCTTAGCCTCAATCAGCGGGAACGGGCACACCGCGCCAAGGGTATCGAGCGCGTAGCGCCCGCTGCCCAGCGCGCGGGCCTTGTCCTTGGCCTGCGGCTTGGTCTTGAGCGCTACCGCCCCGGTGGCAGTGGCAAAGCTCGGCAGCACCTTATCCTCGGCGGAAACCACCGAGTTATCCACGGATTCCTCGGTGGAGTAGGTCTGCGGCTGCTGCGGCTCACTCTTGGGCTTGAGCCACAGGCGCGCGCCCGCACCTACGCCCAGGGCCATAAAGAACAGCGCTACCCAGCCCTGGAAGCTAAACAGGGAGGTCTCCACCATGCCATTGCCCACGGTGCAACCGCCGGCCAGCGACGCACCCACGCCCATCATGATGCCGCCCCAAATAGCGCGGGTCGCAGTCTGCGCATCGGGAACGCGCACGCGGAACTCACCTGCGGTCTTTGCAGCGATAAACGCGCCCACCAATAGGCCGATGACCAACAGGGTGCCCCAGTTCATGCGCGCGGAATCACCGGTGGCGGTCCAGCGAACGATGTCCGCGGTCGGCGTGGTGATGCCGAGGCCGCCGTTGCGGCCAGCGTTGGCCGAAAGCACAAAGCCCACCGTGCCGATGATGCTAACGAGCACGGCCGCGATGTTCATGTTCAGCGGCTTGGCGTACCACGGCTGGCCCAAATCCACCTTCGGGCGGCCGGCGTCCTTGGCGCGGTAGTGGCGCCACAGCAGGAAGGTCACGACCCACAGGACCGCCACTAGGATCCACGGCGAGATGTGCAGCGCGCCATGGATGGTGGTAACCGGGAGGCTCCACTGCTTGAACCAGTCATTGGCACCGGACAGCGGCCCAGACTTCATGGCCGCGGCCGAAAGCCCGTAAAACAGCAGCGCAATCCACGAGCCGACCAAGCCCTCGGCTGAGCGGTACCACGTGCCGGACGCGCAACCGCCGGACAAGATGATACCGAGACCGAAGATGAAGCCGCCTACGATGACGGCTACCGGCTTGAAATCGCTAATCTCCGGCGAAAGCACGCCCGTGCCAGTCAACAGCGTCAGGCCAAAGGCATGCACCGAAATCAATATAAGCAGGGCGGTAAAGCCGCGCCACGTCTTATTGAGGAAAATATCGCGCAGCATGCCGGTCACGCAGAAGCGCCCGCGCTGCAGCACGGCACCGAAGACGATGCCGGTGAGAAGTCCGGTAATAATCACTATTTCTCCTTGTATCGAGTTAAGGGCTTCAGCCTACGACACCTAAGACAGAATAGTCTATCTCTACTGCACAACCCTGTTTCATAGTGTGTCATTTATGCACTACATTTGCGGTTTTTGCGGCGGTGCAGGACAATAAGAGAACCGTCTACTAAGGCAGGGACAAACCTCTGCCGTGTAAGGAACTCGTGAACTCCTCTCGATCCGCCCGCGCGTATGAGCGCTCCCTTGAACCAAGTGACAAGGGCAGCGCCGTGGGCCTGTACCCCCATAACATGCACCCAGGGCTTGTGCCCGGCATCAGCGTCGAAGACCAGCGCAATAAGTTTGGCCTGGATAAGCCGCTGTTTTCCATCACCGCTATCCTCATCGTCGCCTTCATTATCTGGGGCGTCCTCATGCCCGATAGCGTGGCCAACGCCTCCTCCTCTGCCTTCGGCTGGGCCATTACCAACGCCGGCTGGCTGCTCAATATCACCATGATTCTGGCCATTGTCACCATGGCCTATATCGGTTGTTCCCGGTTGGGTCGCATCAAGCTCGGCACCGATGACGAGGAGCCCGAGTTCAGCTACTTCAGCTGGGTGGCCATGATGTTCGGCGCCGGCATCGGCGTGGGCATCTTCTTCTATGGACCGTCCGAGCCGCTATCGCACTACCTCACCCCGCCGCCGCACACGGTGGAGGGCAATACCGTCGAAGCCCTGCACCAAGCCATGGCCCAGGCCCACTACCACTGGGGCATATCCCCGTGGGCGGCCTACGCGCTGGTCGGCGCGGCGATTGTCTATTCCTCCTACCGCCGCGGGCGTGTGCCTTTGGTCTCTTCCATCTTCAAGCCGCTTTTCGGCTCCCGCGATACGGATGGGCCGGTGGGCAAGCTTATCGACGTCCTCGCGCTCATCGCCACCCTCTTCGGCACCGCCGCCACCCTGGGCCTATCCGCCATCCAGATCGGCGAAGGCGTCACCATCATCCGTGGTGCGGGCCCCATGACCAATACCGCGCTCATCATCATTATCGCCGTGCTCGGCTGCGCGTTTATCCTTTCTGCGGTCTCCGGCGTGGCGCGCGGCGTGCGCTACCTATCCAATATCAATATCTCGCTGACGCTGGGGCTGGTGGTCTTCGTCTTCCTTGTCGGCCCCACCCTGCTCCTACTCAACCTCATCCCGGCCGGCATTGTTACCTACATCGATCAGCTTCTGCCGATGATGGCCAAGGGATTGTCCTGGGGCGATGAGACCATCGAGTTCCAGTCCTACTGGACCGCCTTCTACTGGGCCTGGTGGATCGCCTGGACGCCGTTCGTCGGCCTCTTCGTCGCCCGCATCTCCCGCGGTCGCACCATCCGGGAGTTCACAGCCGTGACCGTCTTCGCGCCTACCATCATTCTTATTCTCGCCTTTACCATCTTTGGCGGCACCGCGATTTCTTTTAACCGCGAAGGCATCGCCGGCTTCGACGGCGAATCCTCTAATGAGCAGGTGCTCTTCGCCATGTTCCAGGACCTGCCTTTAGGTTCCATCACGCCCTATATCCTGCTGGTGGTGCTGGCCGTCTTCTTCGTCACCTCGGCGGATTCGGCCTCTGTGGTGATGGGAACGATGTCTTCCAAGGGTGATCCCACCCCGAATAAACTCGTGGTTATCTTCTGGGGCGTGTGCATGATGGGCATCGCCATTGTCATGCTGCTGACCGGCGGCGAAGACGTGCTAACGGGTCTGCAAAACCTCACCATCCTCGCCGCCCTCCCCTTCTGCCTAGTGCTTTTGGCCATGATGGTGGCCTTCATTCGCGACCTGCGCTCGGACCCGATGTTTATCCGCCGCACCTACGCCCGCACGGCGATGGATAACGCGATCATGCGCGGTATCGAAGAGCATGGCGATGACTTCGAGTTCACCGTTCAGCACGCCGAGGGCGACCGCGGCGCCGGCCACGATTTCGATTCCTCCGCCGAGCGCTATACCGAGTGGTACCAGCGCACTGATGAGGAAGGCGAGAACGTCGACTACGACTTCGATACCGGAGTCTGGTCCGACGGCTACGACCCCAAGCACGATAAGAACCACCCTGACTTTGAGGGTGAAAAGAAGGAGAAGTAATGGGCATTCCAGACGACGTCGTCCTCGATGGTTATACGCTCATCGAGCAACACGCAATCGACCACGAGTTCCTGCTGCGCGGCTCTCCGCTGGGCACCGAAACTCCCCTCCTCTTCGCCCTGACTATTGCGGGCGTCCTGCTGGTTGCGGCGAGCTTCTTCCTGCGCGGTGGCGCGCGGGTAGCAGCCGGCCTGGTGGGCGCGTTCCTGGCGCTTAGCAAGCTGTGGTGGATGCCCTTCGCGCTGTGGCATCACTTCGATGACGGCCAAGTATTCGGCTACACACTCAAGTACTTCCCGCAGTACTGGCCGGTGGCGTCCCTTATCGTCGGCGTCATCGCGCTGGTAGGCCTAGCCTCCGCCATTTTCCGCCGGCCCTAGCCACGCCTAACCGCCGAGCACCGCAATCGCGATATGCACCCGGTTGGTGCCATCGATTTTGGCCAGGATGTGCTTCATGTGCGTCTTGACCGTGGTCAGGGAGATGAACAGCTGCTCGGCAATCTCGGCGTTGCTTAGCCCCTGGGCCACCAGCTGGGCGATTTCATTTTCGCGCTCGCTCAGCTCGGCCAGCCCGCTGGGCTGAATCATTTCCTGCTCCGGCTGCGCCGGCGTGGCCGCCAGCCCCACCAGGTTTTCTAGCACCTTCGGGCTAAGTTGTTGCTGGCCTTGGGCCGCCGCTCTTACCGACGCCACCAGCGCCTCCGGCGCCGTCGTCTTCAACAAAAAGCCCACCGCCCCAGCGCGCAGGGCGTGCAGGATGAATTCGTCGGTATCAAAGGCGGTGAGCATCACTACCGGGATATCACGCGCGCCGGCGAGCGAATGCAGCTGCGCCGTCGCCTCAATGCCGTCCATGACCGGCATGCGAATATCCATCAGCACCACGTCCGGCTCCTCGGCCAGGATGAGCTCGACTCCCTCCTTGCCGTTTCCGGCCTCGCCGATAACGCTGATGCCCGGCGCGCCTTCCAAGATCATGCGCAGGCCATGGCGCAGCAGCGGCTCATCATCGACGAGCACCACACGAATCTCACTCACTGTACTTCCTTCCTGGGCAGGCGCAGAGTCCACGAGAACCTATCTTCCTCGTCCTTTACCCGCAGCGATCCGCCCACCACACTAGCGCGCTCGCGCATGCCGACGATCCCGTACCCGCCACTGTTCCCACTCCCCTTTTCTTTGGCCTGGGCGGTGGGGTTGGACATGGTGATAGACAGGGCGTCGGCAAGCGTAGCGATGGTGATGGTGACCGGCTCGCCCGGTGCATGCTTGCGGGCGTTGGTCAGGCCCTCCTGGACCGCGCGGTTGAGCGCGTGGCCGGCCATGGTGCTCAGCTCCTCCAGCGATTGCGGCCCCGCGCCCGCCTGGTAGCGCACCTCCACTTTCATGCCCGCCTGGCGGGAACGCTCCACCAGAGATTCCACGCCCTCGCGCGGATCAATACGTCCCTCACTGCGCAGCGAGTGCAGCGCCTCACGCAGATCCCCCACGGCGGCCTCGGCTTCATCGCGAATCGTGCGCGCGGATTGCCGCGTCTCTTCCGGATCTAGGTCCTTGCGGTAGGCCAACCCGCCGGCGTAGACCGCAATCATGCTCAGCCGATGCGAGAGTGTATCGTGCATATCCCGCGCGATCCGGTCGCGTTCCTCCTGCCGCGCAAAGTTCTCCCGCGTGGCCATTTCCTCATGCGTGAGCTCCGCCTGCGCCTGCAGCGCAATCGTGCGCTCTTTTTGGTTCGAGCGAACCAACCCGACAACTAAAACCACTACTGCTGGGAGGATGATGCCAGAGAAAAATCCCAACTTCCCGGGCGCACTAAGCCCTTCGCTTCGAGATATATCAAAATCGACCAACTCCGAGAGCACCATGGCCGTACATACCAGCGCCATCCACAACCGGCTGCGGCGCGAGGCCGCAGAAAACGCCGCTATAAATACCGAAGGCCGGAACTCAGCAATCGTCACCGTCGCCGAAATAATGGTTGCGGCTACCAACGCACTGCGCGGGCCGGGCTGCGTGCTGCGCGGGTCACGCTCCCGCGCAGCATGCCGGAGAGCAAAGGGCAATAAGATCCACGTGCCGATCATCACCCCGAAAAGAATAAACAGCCGTCCGGACGAGCCATCGGTCTCGCTAAACCGGGCGGCGACGACCATAAAATCGCCTATCACTGCCACCGCGGCGATGACGAGCTTTTGCCACAGCGGGCGCTGCAGCATCGCGTCGGACTTTCGGAATAACTTCATAACGCGCACCAGTTTAAGCCGGCCCGCCGCCCGCGCGGTATCCCCCGCAGGGAGGATACTTCGGCCCTAGCCGCGCGCTTCCAAGACCATGATCGCAATATGCACGCGGCTCGTGCCGCCGATCTTTTTCAAAATGTGCTGCATATGGGACTTTACCGTGGCCATGGACACCACGAGCCGGTCGGCAATTTCCTGGTTATTCAAGCCCTGGGCCACCAGCTCGGCGATTTCGCGCTCGCGGGAGCTAAGCCTACCTAGGTGGTTGCGGGCGGTGCGGGCGTGGTGCGAATGGGCGTCGGAAAGCGCGGGGCTTTGCATGCCCACCAGCTTGTCGACGACCTGCGGGCTCAACAGCGGCTGCCCCGCCGCGGCCGCACGCACGGCCGCCATGAGCGATTCCGGCGGCGTCGATTTCAGCAGGAACCCAGCCGCCCCGGCGCGCAGAGCCTGCAGGATGAAGGAATCGGTATCGAAGGCCGTGAGCATGATGATCGGCACTGCGTGGACGGACAGAATCTTCTCCACGGCTGCGATACCATCCATGACCGGCATGCGAATATCCATCAGCACCACATCGGGCTGCGCGTCGAGCACGGTAGCCACCGCGTCTCGGCCGTTGCTCGCCTCGGCCACGACCTCGATATCGGGCGCATTGGATAGCAGCAGGCGCAGGCCGCTGCGGACTAGAGCCTCGTCATCAACGAGCACTACGCGCAGGACATCGGCCATTATGCTCCCTTTCCCACTGGTTGATTCCACCGCGCGCGCCACAGCTGCGATGCGACGGGCGTATACGCCACAGTAACCGCCACCACTGCCGCGAGCGCTATCGGCACGATTCCCGCGTGGCCCGCCACTACGCCGTTGAGGAACGAGGGCACGAGAATATCGTTTAGCTTCTCGAAGAATTTGGGGAAAAATTCGATGACTAGCGTGGCCGCAATGAACGTCAGCGCAGCCTGCAGGAGCAACGTCCACAGGCTTACCCGGTGCAGCTGCTTATCGATATCCGGCTGCCCCACCGCCGCAAACATCACCCTCGCGCCTTGCCCGCGAAACTCCGGCACGACGTAACCGCGGCGCTCCACCAGCTCGACGCGGTCTGTGTCTTCGGGCGCATTATCGTCGCTGTGCCCGCGCAGGAATTCCAGGCTATAGGCCGAGTCATCGGTATCGGTATAGCTGAGCTTGCGCGAGGTTCCGTTGACGGTGGAGGTAAAAAGACTGCGCTTAAAGTCTAAGTACTGTCCCGTCCATCCCTCGCGGGCCGTGGTGTCTTCTAGGTCGATGCGCATGAGCCCGTATTCGGGATGGCGCAGTTGCCAACTCATCTCGCTCATTGCGCAGCCTCCTTGTGCGCTAGCGGTAGCTGGATACTCCATCTGAATTCCTCGCCTTCCTTTCTTTCCGGACTTCCCTGGTCAGCCGCGATGCTCATGCGCCCGCCGGAAAGCTCCACGCGCTCGCGCAGGCCCACCAGTCCGTAACCACCTGAGGTGTCCGCGCCATTGCCCGTGTCGGTTCCTGGGGTCCCGCGCGGGACTGGGTTTCGCATCTCGATGTCTACCGCGCCGGCCGCCTCGCGCACCGTGATGCTTACCGGCTGACCGAGCGCGTGCTTGCGGGCGTTCGTCAAGCCCTCTTGTACTGCCCGATGCACGGCGTGCTGCGCCATCGTGGATAGTCCGGCGAAAACGTCCGGGTCGGTACCGTCCGCGTAGGCCACCGTTACCTCTGCGCCGGCCTCGCGCGCGGCCGCGACCAGCTCCTCTACACCGGTGCGCGGGTCCTGGGAAAGGTCTTCGCGCAAGGCGCTTAAGACAGTCCGCAAATCTTCTACCACGTTTTGGGCTTCGGCGCGGATGGTGCGGGCTGCGTCGGTAAACTCCTCCGGCACGCCCTCGCGCGGATAGCTCAGCGCTCCCGCGTGAATAGCCACAAGGCTCAGCCGATGCGAGAGCGTATCGTGCATGTCCCGCGCGATATTCTCGCGCTCCTCTTGCCGCGCGCGTTCTACCTTGGCGCGCATCTCTTCGCGGTTCATCCGGGCTTGCTGCTCTACCCGCCACCGCTTTTCGCGCAGATTGGCGCGCTTTTGGCCCACCAATAACCCCGCGACCATCACGACCACGACGAAGATGGCACCAACCCACCCGATCTCGTGCCAGCTCATATAGGGGTTGAAGATGGTATCAATCGCAAATGCCGCCACGAAGCACGCCACTGCGACCACCGAGCGCGAGGTCGAGCGGCGTGAAACCATAGAAATAAAAGCCACAACTCCGCTGACCGCGCCGAAATAGGAACTAGACCCCAGCAGCACGATGCATCCGGCGATGAAGCTGCGGGTGGAGCCGGCATAGTCGACGTCGGAAAGCTCGCGCGGTTGGTGCTCCAACGCAAAGGGCAGGGCGATAATGCCCAGTACACCCACCGCAAACCCGGTGCAGATATAGGGCCCGTACTCCTCAAATGTCGGCGAGTACTCCTCAATATCGAGGTTCATCAGCACCACGCCGACGAGCCAATTCGCCACCGCGCAGGCGGCAACAATGCCCGCCGTACTCCACTTCGTTCTGACCATGGCCCCAAGCTTAAGCCCGCGGCCATAGTCCTTAGGGATGATTTATTTCTGTACCCCGGCCGCATCGCGCATGGCCTTCGTCTGCGCGGACGGATGCTCGTTCTCGGTAGCCAGGCGCTCAAACGCCACGGCCGCCAGCGCGGCGGCCTGCATGCCGAGTACGGAATCATCAAAGCGCATCATCGGCGAGTGATTCCACTCGCGCTGATTTTCGGGCTTTTCCGGATTGGCCGTGCCCATCCACATAAACGTGCCCGGCACCTGGGAGAGAACGTAGCCGAAGTCCTCGGAGGCCATCATCGGGGCGTCAAAAGGCTGGACGTTCTCGGCGCCAAACATCTGGCCCCACAAGGTGGCGGCGAACTGATTCTCGCGCGCATTGGTCTTGGTGGTGGGGTACAAAATCTCGAAATCCACCTGCGCGGTGCAGCGGTGCGAGGCAGCGACGGAGCTGGAGACCTCCGTAATCATCTGCCGCACGGCGTCGATTTTCTCATCGCGCAGCACGCGCACCGTCGCGCCCAAGGCCGCACGCTCCGGGATGGCGTTATACGCGCCGTCGCCCGCCCACAGGTTGGTCACAGTAATAACGATGGGCTCGAGCGCATCGAAGCGGCGGGTCAGTGCGGTCTGCAAAGACATCTGAATCTCCGCCAGCGCCGCCACCGGGTCGATGGCATCGTGTGGGCGAGAGCCATGCCCGCCCTTGCCCAGCACAGTAATGGTCAGGTTGGAGGAGCTGGCCATCATCGGGCCTGGCACATAGTGGAAGGTGCCGCGGTCTTGAGGGCCGACGTGCAGGCCGTAGGCAGCAATGGGGCGTCGGCCAGCGGCGTCGAGCACGCCCTCCTCAATCATCGGCAGCGCGCCGCCCGGGCCTTCCTCGCCGGGCTGGAACATAAAGGTGACATCGCCGTGCAGCTCCTCGCGGTGCTCGCACAGAATCCGCGCCGCGCCCACCAGACCAGCGGTGTGCAGATCGTGGCCGCAGGCGTGCATATACCCATTCGTCGACGCGAACGGGCTGCCGGTCTGCTCGCGCACTTCGAGGGCATCCATGTCCGCGCGCAAAAGCACCGACACCGGCCGCTCGCCGCGCTGGCCGCCGCGCAGCACGGCCACCACTGAGCTCAGATCCTGGCCCACGTGAATCTCCAGCGGCAGGCCCTCGAGCGCTTCCAGGACCTTCTTTTGGGTGCGCGGCAGGTCCAGGCCGATTTCCGGGTTGCGGTGCAGGTCGCGGCGAAAATTCTGCAGCTCTTCGAGCATCTCCTCGCCCATTTCCTGGAAGACCTCGGTGGCAATCCGCTCCCCGATGCGTGCCCGCGTCACCGGTAGGGGCGGCAGCTGCTGGGCCTGGCGTGGGGCGGCCAGGCGTCCGGGGTTGGTGGGGCGAATGCGCTTGGTCGGGTCAGTCATGGGGGCTCCTTTTCTCGCTTTCGCATTCGAGGGTACCGCAGGTTATCCACAGGCTGCCGGGTGGGTTCGGGGGCGGTGTGACGGGAGAGGCGAGTTATCCACAGGCTCACGCGGGGGCGCTACCGCGGCTGTGCGGGGTATCTTAAGCTCACCGGCATGACCCGCTTGCAGGACTACGCCCGCCAACTTGCCTCGCCGATGGAGCTTCTCGGCGAGGTCTCCAGTGTGCGCGAGGCGGACCTGCGCCGGCTGGGGCTGCCCCGGCAGGAAGCTCGTAGCCTGCTCGCGCTTGCCGACGTCTACTTTGGCCCCACCCCCTTCACCCGCCGGCAGCGCTCGTGCCGGGCGACCAGGCATTGCTTGGCGACGTTGAAGATCATCGAAAAGTACGTCTCGCGCACGAAATCCAAGCGGGATGCGTGGGCGCTGCGCGCTGAATTGTGCGCGACCGACCAGGACGTGGAGCAGCTCGCGCGCACGCGGTTGAAGGAGCTATATCCGCCGCGTCAGCCGGAGAAAGGCGTGCGAATGACGCGGCGCAAGGGCGGGCCGTCGACGCTTTCGATTACCGGCGATTCCGATTTCATTGCTGACCTGCACGCCAGCATCAGCGAGGAGAAGCCGCTCGATTCTGTGGAGCATATCCTCTTCCGCGGCGGGGCTGCGGCGCGGCCTGCCGCGACGACGAATATCATCATCCAGCTCGATGAATTGGATGAAATCTTAAGCGGTGGAGGTGAGGAAATCACGCTGCGGCTGACCAATGGTGCCGAAATCAGCGGCGCGAAGCTGGTGGAAAAGCGCTTGGCCGAATGCGGGCTCGTCACCCTCGTCCATCCTTATGAGGGAGCGGTGAACCTGTATCGCACCTCGCGGCATGCCTCGGAAAAGCAGCGGCTTATGGCGGGTGCGGAAAACCCCACCTGCCCGTGGGCCGAGTGCAACTATCCGGCGGATAAATGCCAAATCCACCACCTGCAGGCGTGGAAGCACGGCGGCGAGACCAATATGGCAAATCTCAGCGTGGCGTGCCCGTATCACAATGGCGTCAACGACGACGATCCGCACGCGCCGCCGGTGCGCGGCCGCCTCGAGCGGCGCCAGGGCCGAATAGTCTGGGCCCCACCCTGGGCCGATTCAACCTAACTACTCGCCTGAAGCCCCAGCCCCAACCCTCCTGCGCGGACCGGGGCGCTCAAGCCTGCCGTGGAATCCGGCAGCTGACAACCTCGCAACCACGGCGCGGCTGCGAGGTGAGTTCGACATGCGTGGAGTGGATTAATCGTCGGCGTCGGTAGACAGCGCGGCCACGAAGGCCTCCTGCGGCACCGAGACGGAGCCCAGCGTCTTCATGCGCTTCTTACCGGCCTTCTGCTTCTCCAGCAGCTTGCGCTTACGGGAGATATCGCCGCCGTAGCACTTCGCCAGCACGTCCTTGCGCATGGCGCGGATGTTTTCGCGGGCGATGATCTTCGAGCCGATGGCCGCCTGGACGGGCACCTCGAACTGCTGACGCGGGATGAGCTCCTTGAGCTTCTTGGTCATCTTATTGCCGTACCACTGGGCGGAATCGCGGTGGACGATGGCAGAGAAGGCATCGACTGGGTCGCCGTTGAGCAAGATGTCGACCTTTACCAAATCCGCGAGCTGCTCGCCGGCCTCCTCATAGTTCAGCGAAGCGTAGCCCTTGGTGCGGGACTTGAGCATATCGAAGAAATCAAAGATGATTTCGCCGAGCGGCATGGTGTAGCGCAGCTCAACGCGGTCCTCGGAAAGGTAGTCCATGCCACCCATCTGGCCGCGCTTGGACTGGCACAGCTCCATGGTGGGGCCGACGAACTGCTCGGGCACGATGACGGTCATCTTCACCACGGGCTCATAGACCTCGTTGAGCTTTCCTTCCGGCCAGTCAGACGGGTTGTGGACCCACTTTTCCTCGCCGTCTTCAGCCACCACTCGGTAGGTCACGGAAGGCGCGGTGGAAATCAGGTCGAGGCCGAACTCGCGCTCCAAGCGGTCGCGGGTGATTTCCATGTGCAAAAGTCCCAAGAAGCCGCAGCGGAAACCAAAGCCAAGGGCGACGGAGGTTTCGGGCTCGAAGGTAAGGGAGGCGTCGTTAAGCTGCAGCTTTTCCAAAGCATCGCGCAGGTCCGGGAAGTCGGCCTGGGAAATGGGGAAAAGGCCGGAGTAGACCATCGGGTCCGGATCCTTGTAGCCCTTGAGTGGGGTCTCGGCGCCGCCGTTGGACCAGGTGACGGTATCGCCCACCTTGGTCTCACGGACGTCCTTTACGCCGGTAATAAGGTAGCCCACCTCGCCGGGCCCTAAGCCCTCGCACTTTTGCATCGTGGGCGACACAATGCCGATTTCCAGCAGCTCGTGGTTGGCGTTGGTCGACATCATGGTGACCTTCTGGCGCGGGGTGAGCTTGCCGTCCACCATGCGGATATAGGTCACCACGCCGCGGTAGGTGTCATAGACGGAGTCAAAAATCATCGCGCGGGCCGGCGCATCGGCGTCAAATTCAGAAGACGGCGGCGGAACTAGCTCGCAGACCTTGTCCAGCAGCTCGACCACGCCCTCGCCGGTCTTCCCCGACACGCGCAGCACCTCTTCCGGCTCGCAGCCGATGATATTGGCGATTTCCAGCGCGTATTTTTCCGGGTCGGCGGCTGGCAGGTCGATTTTATTGAGGACCGGGATGATTTCCAGGTCGTTTTCCATCGCCAGGTAGAGGTTGGCGAGGGTTTGGGCTTCGATGCCCTGGGCGGCGTCGACAAGCAAGATGGCGCCCTCACATGCCTCGAGCGCGCGGGAGACCTCGTAGGTAAAGTCCACGTGGCCGGGGGTGTCGATCATCTGCATGACAATCTGCTCCCCCTGCGCGGTGCCGGACTGGGGCACCCACGGCAGGCGCACGTTCTGCGCCTTAATGGTGATGCCGCGCTCGCGCTCGATGTCCATATTATCGAGGAACTGGTCACGCATATCGCGCTCCGCAACCACCTTGGATAGCTGCAGGATGCGGTCCGCCAGCGTCGACTTGCCGTGGTCGATGTGAGCAATAATGCAGAAGTTTCGGATTCGGGCAGGATCCGTAAACGTCGTGGCCGCAAAGTTTTCAGACATACGTCTACAATAGTCGACATGAAAAGCGCCATGCTCACCCGTCTGCGCCAAGCGCTGGGAATCAGCGAGCGCGAGCCGATAGACACCGGCCTGAGCCGCATTAATTCCCGGTTGGGACTGGATAGGTCGGATGAGTTCCACGAGCCACGCAAGGCTGCCGATATCCAGGTAGAGGCCACCTCCTCCCACCCCCGGTCCATATTTTTCACCCCCGATATGGACGGCCAGGCCGATTCCGGCGAGGTGGTCTGGGTGTGGGTACCGGCCGAAGGTAAGCAGGCACCACCGCGCGAGCGGGCTATCTTGGTCGTCGGCCGCACCCGCACCACGGTAATGGGCTTACTTATCTCCCCCAACCCAAAGCATGCGCTTGACGACGCCTGGCTGGAAATCGGTTCCGGCGAGTGGGACGAGTCCGGGTGCGATTGCTGGGTGCGCCTCGACCGCCTGCTCGAGGTATCCGAGGAGCAGGTGCGCCGGCAAGGCACGCTTTTTCCGGAACGCAGGTTCGAACGAATCGCGAATAGGTTGCGGGCGCGCTACCACTGGGCCTAGCCGACGCGCAGGCCGCGGCCGCGGGGAGGGTTTTGGCAGGTCGGGTTCGGTACTGCTATTGTGTATTGGTTACTTACTTGCCGGGCGCGCTGGTCGGGGCGGGCAGGACCTTGGGTTCGCTCTTCGAATACCAGCGCCGAGCGCGCCAGCGTTTGCTGGCCGCGGGAGTAGTCCGAGTAGGTCGGTTTCTACGTCAATCACTTTCGATTACTAAGAGGTATTTTTCATGGCAAATATCAAGTCCAAGCAGAAGCGCGTTATCACCAACGAGAAGGCACGTCAGCGCAACAAGTCCGTTCGCTCCGCCGTCCGTACCGAGATCCGCAAGTTCCGCGAGACCGTTGCCGCTGGCGACAAGGCTGCTGCTGAGAAGCAGCTGCGCGTGGCATCCCGTGCCCTGGACAAGTCCGTGTCCAAGGGTGTCTTCCACCGCAACACCGCAGCCAACAAGAAGTCCGGCATGGCTTCCGCGTTCAACAAGATGGACTAAGAGCCATTGCACAGATCATCCCCCGGTCGCGCTCTACGGAGCGCGCCGGGGGATTTTCTTAGCTCATTTTGGGCTTGATTTCTAGTGGTCGTGGAAACACCTGACATGGGTTAGGTGATTGTGTGGAGTCGAAATGGGTTCCGGATTCT